>JASHPP010000803.1 GCA_030038035.1 Trebonia sp. | reverse complement strand
CAGATCAACATCTCCGACGAGCTGCTCGGCGGCTATCTCATCTTCCTCATCGTGCTGATCGTGAGGCCGCAGGGGCTTATCGCGGGGAGGTCGCAGTCGTGAGCACTGTGGCAGACGCCACCGTCCGTTCGGGAGGAGACGTCCGGGTCACCCGCTCGCGCAGGAACGTGGCCTGGACCGGCATCGGCGCGCTGATCGTCATCGTGGTCTTCGCGCTCTTGCCGTACATCGTCTACGCGGGCACCACCGCGATCCTGGGAGAGGCGTTCATCGTGCTGACCCTGGCCAGCATGTGGAATCTGCTGGCCGGCTACGCGGGGCTTGTCTCGGTCGGGCAGCAGGCGTTCCTGGGGCTCGGCGCGTACTTCGTGCTCATCCCGGCGATGCACGGGCTGTCGCCGTTCGCGGCGCTGCCCATCGGGGCCGTCTGCGCCGGGGTCGTGGCGGTTCCGCTGTGGTGGCTGGTGTCGCGGCTGCGGACCGGGTACTTCGCGATCGCCACCTGGGTGCTCGCGACCGCCGTCATGCTGTTCGTCGAGCGGTTCCAGTCGATCGGCGGCGGAACCGGCATGCCGCTGCCCGGGCTGGCCTGGTCCAACACCGCGCTGCTTTCCGCCGCCACGTACTGGGCCGGGCTCGCGGTCACGGTGCTGGCCATCGGCGCTGTGTATGTCCTGCTCCGCAGCAGGCTCGGCCTGGTGCTCACCGCGATCCGCGACGACGAGACGGCCGCGCGCAGCTCCGGCGCGCGGGTGGGGCTGGCGCGGATGCTGGTCTTCGTCGTGGCCGCGATCGGCTGCGGCGCGGCCGGCGGGGTACTGGCCATCCAGCAGCTCCAGGTGGTGCCCGACACCTCGGGTGGCGTCTTCAGCGTGGTCTGGACGGCCGAGATGGCGTTCGCGGTGATCATCGGCGGCCTCGGCACCATCGAGGGCCCGATCGTCGGGACGATCGTCTACATGGTGCTTGAGCAGACGCTGCAGTCCTACAACGCCTGGTACCTGATCATCTTGGGCCTGGTGGCGATCGCGATCACGCTGTTCGCGCGGCGCGGCCTGTGGGGCCTGCTCGACGAGAAGTTCAGCATCCGGCTGTTCCCCGTGGGCTACTACCTGTGGGCGCCCGGCGAAGCACGACGCTGGCGCATCCGCTCCAGGTCCGCCGGCGGCCGGGCCAAGGCGGGCATCGGCAGCTAGCCGGGCAGGGGGCGCTTTCAGCAGGCCCGAGGGGGCTTCATCGTTCCCGCGCCCTGCCGCCGGACGGAGGCTGATCGTCCCGGCATGGCGGGCGATAAGCCTCTGCTGGCCGCCAGCGGGCCCTGGCACCGTGGAAGAAGGGGCAGGAAGGAGCTGAGCGATGACCGGGCAGGAGCAGCGGATCGTGGTGGGCGTCGACGGGTCGGACTCGTCCAAGGCGGCGCTGCGCTGGGCGATTCGCCAGGCGAAGCTGACTGGCGCCAGCGTGGACGCGGTGACCGCCTGGCGGTACCCATCCGGGTACGGCTGGGCGGCTGTGTCCGACGGCGCGATCGACTTCGAGGGCGACGCGAAGAAGACCCTCGCCGAGGCGCTCGCCGAGGTAAGCGGCCTTGACCCTGACGTCGCCGTCCGGCCGCTTGTCAGCGAGGGACACGCCGCCGACGTGCTGCTGCACGCGGCCGCGGGAGCGGACCTGCTGGTCGTGGGCAGCCGCGGGCACGGCGGGTTCGCGTCCGCGCTTGTGGGCTCGGTCAGCCTGTACTGCGTGCTGCACGCGCACTGCCCCGTCCTGGTCCTGCGGGATGCCCGCGACGGAACAGGGACGCCCGGCCGGCCCGCCGCGCGGTAGGGAAGCGACCGCCCCGGACGCCCGGTGACAAGGGTGGACGCCGGGGACGGCGCGCATCGGGTCACGGCGGGCGCCGCGATGTGTGCGTGGGCGGGACAATGAAAGGGTGCTGCTGGCAGAACTGGCCGAAGTCTCCCGCGCCGTCGCCGCCACCCGTGCCCGGCTGGCCAAGATCGAGGCGCTCGCGACCGCGTTGCGATCCGCGGCGCCGCGCGAGGCGCCGCTGGCCGTGGCCTACCTGTCGGGAGAGCTGCCGCAGCGGCAGATCGGCGTCGGCTGGGCCGCCCTGCGCGACGCACCGCCGCCGGCCGCTGAGCCGTCGCTGACGCTGACCGACGTCGACGAGGCGTTCACCCGGATCGGGGCGCTGTCCGGCCCGGGCTCGGCCGCCGCCCGCAGGGAACTGACGGGCGGACTGCTGCGCGCCGCGACCGAATCCGAGCAGTACTTTCTTGTCCGGCTGCTCTCCGGTGAACTCCGGCAGGGCGCGCTCGACGGGGTGATGACCGAGGCGGTGGCGCGCGCGGCCGCGGTCCCGGTCGCTCAGGTGCGGCGCGCGGTGATGCTGCGCGGATCGCTGCCCGCGGTCGCCGGGGCCGCGCTGACCGGCGGGAGCCAGGCGCTAGCCGGGTTCGGCCTGCTGGTCGGGCAGCCGCTCAAGCCGATGCTCGCCGCGAGCGCGCCGTCCATCGCCGATGCCCTCGCCAAGATCGCCGCCGGGGCGGGCGAAGACGGGGACGGCAAGGGGGACGCCGCGGCGGCGCGGGCGGCAGTGGAGTGGAAGCTCGACGGCATCCGGATCCAGGCGCACGTCGCCGACGGCGAGGTGCGGCTGTTCACCCGGACGCTCGACGACATCACCGCCCGGCTCCCCGAGGTGGCGGCGACGCTGGGCAAGCTGCCGGTGCGCAGCGCCGTGTTCGACGGGGAGCTGATCGCGCTGCGCGCCGACGGCAGGCCGCTGCCGTTCCAGGACACCGCGGCGCGGGCGGCGAGCGAGGCCGCGCCGCCCGATTCGGTACCGCTGTCGGTGTTCCTGTTCGACGTGCTGCACCTGAACGGCGACGACCTGATCGACCTCCCGGACGAGCGGCGGCACGCCGCGCTCGCTGGCGTCGTCCCGCCCGAACTGCTGATGCCGCGCCTCGTGACGGATTCCGCCGGCGAGGCCACGGCGTTCTTCCGCGACGCGCTCGCGCACGGGCACGAGGGCGTCGTGGTCAAGTCGCTGTCCGCGCCCTACGCGGCGGGCCGGCGCGGCGCCGGATGGATCAAGGTCAAGCCCAGGCACACGCTCGACCTCGTGGTTCTCGCCGTCGAGTGGGGCCATGGCCGCCGGCGCGGATGGCTGTCGAACCTGCACCTCGGCGCCCGCGACCCGCGAACCGGGGGATGGGTGATGCTCGGCAAGACGTTCAAGGGCCTGACCGACGAGCTGCTCACCTGGCAGACATCGCGGCTGCTCGAACTGGAAGACCACCGCGACGACTGGACCGTGTACGTCCGGCCCGAACTCGTCGTGGAGATAGCGTTCGACGGCGTGCAGCGCAGCCCGCGCTACCCCGGTGGGGTCGCGCTCCGCTTCGCGCGGGTGCTGCGCTATCGGGAGGACAAGCCCGCCGCCGAGGCGGACACGATCGAGATGGTCCGCGCGCTGGCCAGCGGGGAGTTACTTCTTCTTGCGGCGCTTGCCGAAGGCGGCCGGGACGTTTCCCTGCTGCGGCGCGCCAGGCATCGGGGGCAGCGCGGACGGGCCGCCGCGAAAGCCCGTGAAGCCATTGCCGCCCAGGCCGCCCGCACCGCCGGAGGCCTGGGCGTCGCGCAGCATTTCGGCGAGCTCGTCCATCGAGGCCGGCGTGCCCGCGGCGGCAGCCGGGGCACCTGCGGCGGGCGAACCCGCGCTGTTCGCACCGCGGCCGCCCGGGGCACCTCCAGTCCGGGCGGCGGCAGCAGCGGCGGCGGCGGCGCTCCCGGCCTGGCCGGCCAGCGCCTTGCGGGGGTCGCCGCTCTTGCGCCTGCCCTTTTTCGCCTTCGCCGTGGCCCTGGCGGACCTGCGCCCGCCGCCCGTCAGCGCGCTCATGCCTGGCACGGCGCCCATCATCGCGCGCATCTGCTTCTGGCCTTCGAAGAAGTTCGTGATGAGCTGGGATACCTCGCCGACCGCGACACCCGACCCGTTCGCGATCCGCAGCCGCCGCGAGCCGTTGATGATCTTCGGGTTGCGCCGCTCTTCTGGGGTCATCGAGCGCACGATGGCCTCGGCCCGGTCCAGGTCCTTGTCGTTGACCTGGGACAGCAGCTCCTTGTTCCGGCCGGCGCCTGGCATCATGCCGAGCAGGTTCTGGATCGGCCCGAGCTTGCGGAGCATGGCGAGCTGCTCGATGAAGTCCTCGAGCGTGAACCCGTCGCCGGACATCAGCCGGGACGCCAT
>JASHPP010000802.1 GCA_030038035.1 Trebonia sp. | reverse complement strand
TTTTATTCCGAACGGATCCGTGGCGACTCTGGACGGGCCGCCCGCGAGTTCCTCGCCGAGCGCGGGTTCGGGCTCGCCGACGCCGAGCTGTTCGGCGTCGGGTACTCCCCGGCCGCCTGGGACGAGCTGACCGGCCACCTGCGCGGGCGCGGGTTCAGCGACGACGAGCTGACCAGGGCCGGGCTGGCCAGGCAGGGCCGGCGGGGCCTGATCGACTCCTTCCGCGGCCGGCTGATGTGGCCGATCAGGGACCTGACGGGGGAGACGATCGCGTTCGGCGCGCGCAAGCTCGACCCCGGCGACGACGGGCCCAAGTACCTGAACACGCCGGAGACCGCGCTGTTCAAGAAGGGGCACGTGCTGTACGGCGCGGACCTGGCGAAGCGGGAGATAGCGCACAGACGGCAGGCGGTGATCGTCGAGGGGTACACCGACGTGATGGCCTGCCACCTGTCCGGGGTGCCGACCGCGGTGGCCACCTGCGGCACGAGCTTCGGCGAGGACCACGTGAAGATCCTGCGCCGGCTGATCATGGACACCGACGGGTCTGACGGCGAGGTGATCTTCACGTTCGACGGGGACGCGGCCGGGCAGAAGGCGGCGCTGCGCGCGTTCGGCCTTGAGGAGAAGTTCGTCACCCAGACGTTCGTCGCCGTGCAGCCCGACGGCCTCGACCCGTGCGACCTGCGGCTGAAGCACGGCGACGGCGCGGTCAGGGACCTGATCGCGCGGCGGGTGCCGCTGTTCGAATTCGCGATCAGGTCCGCGCTCGCCAAGCACGACCTGGACACCACGGAAGGCCAGCTCGCCGCCCTCGATGAGGCCGCGCCGATCGTGGCGCGGATCAAGGACCAGGGGATGCGCGGCAGGTACGCGGTCAACCTGGACCGCTGGCTCGGGCTGATGGACGAGCGGTTCGTGCTCGCCCGGGTCCGCCAGCACGCGGGCCGAACGCGCGCCGGGCGAGTCGCCCCGGCTCGTTCGGACAATCGATCGGCGGCGGCGAGCGCGGACGGACAGCGGGGCGCGGACGGTGCGGGGGCACCGGGCGGTCCCGATCCCGGGCAGCCGTACGACCGGTCCGACCCGGTGCTGCGGGTGGAGCGCGAGGCGCTCAAGCTGGCCGTGCAGTGGCCGGCCCTGTGCGGCCCGGAGTTCGACTCGCTCGCCGAACATGCGTTCACGATTCCCGCGCACGCCGCGGTGTTCGGGCTGATCGCCGGCTGCGGCGGGGTGGTGAGCGCCGGCCGGGGGCGGGCCAGGGACTGGGTGGCCGCGCTGCTGGAGGCGGCCCCCGACGACCGGGCCCGCGCGTTCGTCACCGAGCTGGCCGTGGAGCCGCTGATCACGGCCGGGGAGGCCGACGAGCGGTACGCCGACATCCAGCTCGCCCGGGTCGGGGAACTGGCCGTCGGGCGGCAGATCGCCGCGGTCAAGGCACGGCTGCAGCGGACCAACCCGGTGGTGGACCAGGCCGCGTACGACAAGATGTTCGGCGAACTTGTGGCGCTTGAGCAGCGCCGCAAGGCCCTGCTCGACCGGGCGACCGGCGGCTGAGACACGCGGCCGTAACAAAATTAGGTCCCCCGTAATCACGTGGACGTGCCGCACACTGGTCTTCGTGAGCCTCACCGTAGTAACGAGCGGACCATCGCTGACACAGCACATGACCGACCTCGTGGCGCTCGGGCGCTCGCGGGGTTTCGTGACGATGGGGGACGTCACCGCGGCAATCGACACGGCCAGGACCGAGCTGACGGCCGACGCGCTCGCCGGGCTGGTGCGGGCGCTCGCGGACGAGGGCATCGAGGTGCTCGGGGCGCCGGCCGAGGACGACACGGACACCCGGCTTGCCGATGCGGACGCGGAGGGGGACGCGGCTCCGCGCGCGGGAACCAGCGACCTGGTGCGCATCTACCTGCGCGAGATCGGCCGGGTCCCGCTGCTCACGGCCGAAGACGAGGTGGAGCTCGCCAAGGCCATCGAGGCCGGCCTGTACGCCGAGGAGAAGCTGAACGGCGCCTCCCCCCTGCCCGGCGCGGAACGGGCCGACCTGGAGTGGCTGGCCACCGACGGCGCGCACGGCAAGCAGCGGCTGATCGAGGCCAACCTGCGGCTGGTCGTCTCGATCGCCAAGCGGTACATCGGCCGCGGCCTTGTGTTCCTCGACCTGATCCAGGAGGGCAACCTCGGGCTCATCCGCGCGGTGGAGAAGTTCGACTACACCCGCGGCTACAAGTTCTCCACGTACGCGACCTGGTGGATCCGCCAGGCCATCACCCGGGCGATCGCCGACCAGGCGCGCACCATCCGGGTGCCTGTGCACATGGTGGAGACGATCAACAAGCTGGCCAGGGTGCAGCGCCAGCTGCACCAGGAACTCGGCCGGGAGGCGACGCCCGAGGAGATCGCCGCCGAGATGGGCGTCGAGCCGGAACGGGTCGCGGAGATCCAGCGGATCGCCCAGGAGCCGGTGTCGCTGCAGTCGCCGATCGGCGAGGAGGAATCCGACCTCGGCGACTTCATCGAGGACGCCGACGCCGTGGTGCCGATCGAGGCCGCGGCGTTCATCATGCTGCAGGACCAGCTCGACCGCGTGCTGTGCCAGCTGTCGGACCGGGAGCAGCGGATCATCCAGCTGCGGTTCGGCCTGACCGACGGGCATCCGCGCACGCTGGAAGAGGTCGGCAGGGAGTTCGGTGTGACCAGGGAGCGGATCAGGCAGATCGAGTCCAAGACGCTGGCCAAGCTGCGCCACCCCAGCCGCGCCCTGCTGCTGCGCGAGTACCTCGACTAGGCCGCGCCACCGGGCCGCCAGGCGACCCTCCGGGTCGCGGCCGCCCCTAGCGCGCGCCCTCGGCCGCGGCCTGGCTGCTGTCCTCGGCAGGGTAGATGAGGTGACCGTCGGCCGAGACGTCGTCGGCGTCGTCCGCCGCCTGCCCCTTGCCGCCAAGCCGGGACGGCAGGCGGTCCGCCGCCGCCTTCTTCGCCGACGTGACGATCTTCGGCACCTGCGCGGACGCCGTCTTGGTGATCTCTGTGGTCTTGGTGGTGACGGTCTGCGTCGCCTTCTGCACCGCGGGGTGCTCCGCGACCTGCCGGCCGACCTTCACAATCTGTTCGTATCGCTCCCGGCCGGCCCGCGTGCCGACCACGTAGCCGATAGCGAACCCCGCCGCGAACATGGCCCGGTACCCCATCTGGCACCCCTTCCGGTGTGTAGCGTCCTGCGCTTGTCTTCCCCGCCCGCGCCGCCCTATACATTCCGTTGGCTGTCGCTACATCGCGTTGCCGCTTCCAGCGTAGAGCAGGCGTGCCGCGGGCACCCGTTGGGGTGCGCTACGCTTGTCGGCAGCACCAGCCGGGCTCGCTGGGCCCGCCGTGCTGACGGTCCCGCGTAGCTCAATTGGCAGAGCGTCCGGCTGTTAACCGGCAGGTTATAGGTTCGAGTCCTATCGCGGGAGCCCTATCGCGGGAGCCACGCCACCACGTGCACAGCGATGGGGACGGGCCGCGGCCCGCCCCCATCGGCATGCCAGCTGAGCTAAAAGCGGCTCCGGCGCACGAGCGTGACCGCGTCCATGACCGCCGGGCTGGCGGTGCTGGTGATCCCGCCGCTGTTCTGCGTCGGATCGATGGCCCGGACCAGGATGCTGGTCTCGTCGCCGACGAACCCCGGTGCCTTGACGTCAAGGACGATGAAGCTCCAGTTGGCGTGACGGTAGGCGGAGTAGTCGGTCACTGTGTCCGGGATGTCCTCGGAGGCGCCGGTGCCGCCATCCGCCGTGTTGGTGCCCGTCCACTCCCAGAGCAGCGGTGGTCCCGACGTGGTCGCCGGGTCGCCGCCGCCGGTGACGCCGTACCACCCGGTGTAGAGGTCCTGGCCGCCGCCGCCCGCGCAGATGTACGTGGTGCCGTCGGTCTCGGGGTTGACGGTGCCGCCCGAGGGCACGGCCTTGGTGACCTCGCCGCCGATCAGCGGGTAGCTGCGCTCGTAGGCGTGCACGTGGCCGCTGACCACGAGGTCGACCTGGTACCGGTCGAAGATGGGCTCCCAGACCAG
>JASHPP010000123.1 GCA_030038035.1 Trebonia sp. | reverse complement strand
CGGTCGCGCACAGCACGCTCGCGCCCGCCCGGATGCCCGGCGGCGCCAGCTCGAGCCCGCCGAGGAACGAGGCGAGGTCGTCGACGGTGAAGCCGCCGCGCGCGGCCGCGACGGCGTCGGGAAGCCGCCCGTACTCCCCCGCGCCGACGGAAACCACCAGCCAGCTGCCCGGCGCCAGCGCCCGGACGAGCACGCCGACCACGGCCCGCGCCGTGGGCAGGTCGAGCACCTGCAGCACGATCGTCAGGATCAGGCACGCCGGCCGGGACAGGTCGGCGAAGGCGGCGACCGCGTCGAGCAGCGCCTCAGGTTCGGCCAGGTCACCCTCGACGGCGCGCACCCCGGGCGGTACCAGGGCCGCGGCGTGCCGCACGACGGCCGGGTCACGGTCCACGTAGACCACCCGGGCGAGCGGCTGGACCGCCCGGGCGGCCTCGTGCGCGCTCGGGCTTGTCGGCAGGCCGGAGCCGACGTCGATGTACTGGTCGATCCCCCTGGCAGCAATGGAGGCGAGGGAGTCGGCGAGGAACGTTCGGGAGGAAAGGAGGACTTCGCCGGTGCGGGGGTAGCGGGCTTGCAGGCGAGCGGCCAGCGCCCTGTCGGCGGCGAAGTGGGCTCCGCCGCCGAGCAGGTAGTCGTAGGCGCGTGCGATGTTCGGGGTGCCGGTGTCGAGCACCCCGGCAGCCTACCTGTTCACGCCCGGCTGGAGGACGGACACCAGCAGGTCGTTGTGGTTCTTGGCCGTGCAGACCGGCAGCGAGAAGAACGTGACCCGGGCGCTGGTCTGGTGCGGCGGGTACCCGGGCTCACAGCCCGGTCAACCCTGCCTCGATACGGTAGATCCGCAGGTAGACGCGTCCCGGCACCGTGCAAACGGGCAGGCTGAAGAACGCGATCCGGGCAGCGGTCTGGTCGGGCGGGTAGACAGAAAGCAACGAGGCGGAGGTCTGCTTGCAGGCGGCGGTGTGGTCGATCTGCACGTCGACGTAACGCAGGATGGCGTGCGCGGTGCCGCCCGGCGCGACGTCGACGAAGGTCCGTGCCGGGGTGGGCTCGCGCGCGGCCCCGCTGCCGAGCACCTTGCCCTGCATCGTGGTGGCGAAGACGCCTGGCCAGCCGACCAGGAAACACGTGTGGCTGCTGATGTTGGTGAATTCGAGGGGCAGGTAGACGGACCCGGCGGCCGCGTTGCCTATCGTGGCGTCGACCCAGACCGCGAGGTCGGCGCTGGTGCACTCAGGGACGGCAGCCGTGGCCGCGGACCCGGCCGCCGCGGACGGCGCCGCCGACGCGGCCGACGTGGCCCAGACGGCCGATCCGATGCCCAGCCCCACCGCTGCCGCGACCGCGGCGATCGTGCGACGAGATCCCTTGAACATTGTGACTCCTCGGCGTTGAGCGGGACCTGTTTCCGCCCGGCTCCCTGGACGGGAACCTTGCATGCTCCCAGGACGCCACTGCCGGGGAATCGGTTGCGAGCGCGGTGGGTTACTCGTCCGGGTTGGGGGCGCCCGCCCTGATGCGCTGGACGAACAGGTAAACGGGGCCCTTCTTGGCGCACACCGTCCAGCTGAAGAACGCGGTCAGCGCCCTCTTCTGGTCCGGCGGGAAGACCTTGAGCAACGCCGCCGTGGTCGGCTTGCAGGCGCTGGCCGTGAAGTTGAGGACGTCGGTGACCTTCAGGTCGGCGTTGGCGGTGGCATCGGGCGCCAGCGTCACGACCTTGCGCGGCTCGGTGGCGTCGCGGGCGGCGGCGCTGCCGAGCTGGGTGCCCGCCGAGTTCGTCGCGGAGACGCCCGGCCAGCCGACCAGGTAGCACGGGCGGCTGCTGATGTTCGTGAACCCGATCGGCAGGTCGAACGACCCGGCGGCCCCGCCGCCCGGGTTGTTGTACACCCAGACGGCCAGCTGGCTGCTCGTGCACTCCGGGACGGCGGACGAGGCGGACGCGGCGGGCGAGGCGGACGCGGCGGACACGGCCCACACCGCCGACCCGGTACCGAGGCCAAGCACCGCGGCGATCGCGGCGACGGTGCGGCGAGTTCCCTTGAACATGTGCGGCTCCTCACGAATGAGCAGTTCTTGCGCGAGATGGTGACAAGTCATCCTTAGAGGATGCAGATTCGCGGCGCAATACCTACGGCTGGGTTTTCCGATGGCGTGGTGACCGTAGAGGCGGGCGTGATCACGCATGTGGGGCGGCCCCCGGCGACCGGGCGCGGTGCCGGCCCCCGGCCTTCGTCCGACGTCATCCTGCCCGGGCTTGTCGACATTCACTGTCACGGCGGCGGCGGGAACAGCTTCGCGACGGTCGATGCCGACGAGGCGCTGGCGGCTGCCGCCTACCACGCGTCGGCCGGCGCCACGGGAGTCGTCGCCAGCCTCGTGACCGCCGCGCCGCCGGACCTGCTGCGGCAGGTGCGCACGCTGGCGCCGCTGGTCGCCGGCGGGCACCTGCTTGGCATCCACCTGGAAGGGCCGTTCCTGGCCCCCGCGCGGCGCGGCGCGCACTCCCAGGCGCTGCTGCGCGACCCCGACCCGGCGCTGGCTCAGGACCTGCTCGCCGCTGCCGGAGGCGCGATCAAGATCGTGACCATGGCTCCCGAACGAGCCGGGGCGGCTGTGGTCGCCGGACTGCTGCGCGCGGCCGGGGTGGTGGTGGCGTTCGGCCACACGGACGCGGACTACCCGACGATGGCCGCGGCACTGTCCGGCTGCCTGGGGTCCGGGCTCGTCACCCACCTGGGGAACGCGATGCCGCCGCTGCACCACCGGGCCGCGGGGCCGGTCGCGGCGGCGCTGGCGGCCGCGGCGCGCGACGAGGCGAGCGTTGAGCTGATCGCGGACGGGGTGCACGTGGACCCGGGGTTCACCCGGCTGGTGTTCGCGGCGGCCGCGCCCGGGCGGGTGGTGCTGGTGAGCGACGCGACCGCGGCCGCCGGAATGCCGGACGGGAGCTACCAGCTCGGGCCGCTGCGGGTCTGGGTGGCGGACGGGGTGGCGCGGACCTGTCCCGGCGGGCAGCGCGCGGGCGGTGCGCTCGCGGGAGGGACGAGCAGCCTGCTCGGCGTCGTGGCGACGGCCCGCGCCGCGGGGGTGCCGCTGGCCGACGCGGTGCGCGCCGCGACGGAGGCGCCGGCCCGGGTGCTCGGGGCGGCGGACCGGGGCAGGCTCGCGCCGGGGATGGCCGCGGACCTCGTGGTCACCGACGAGCGGCTGGCGGTGCGGCGGGTGCTGCGGGCCGGGCGGTGGCTGCCCGGGCAGCGGGTGGCCCGGGGGCCACAGTAGGGTGAAACGCGTGGATGAGGACGAAAGACTGCGCCGCGGTGCCTCCTTCGGGGCGGTCGCGCAGGCCTACGCCGAGCACAGGCCCGACTACCCCGAGGCGGCGGTGCGCTGGTGCCTGGCCCCGGCCGGGGCGCCCGGGGCACCCGGGGCTGACCTGTCCCTGCTGCGGGTCGTTGACCTCGGCGCCGGCACCGGCAAGCTCACGGCCCTGCTGACGCGGCTTGGCGCTGACGTGACCGCCGTGGATCCCGACCAGGCGATGCTCGCCGAACTGCGCCGCCAGCTGCCCGAGGTCCGCGCCCTGCCGGGCAGCGCGGAGGCCCTCCCGCTGGCCGACGGCAGCGCGGACGCGGTGCTGTGCGGGCAGGCGATGCACTGGTTCGACATGGACGTGGCGCTGCCGGAGATCGCGCGGGTCCTCGTTGCAGGCGGTGTCCTCGCCGGGCTGTGGAACAGCGACGACGACCGGGTGGACTGGGTGGCCGGGCTGCAGGCCGTCGCCAAGGGCACGGCGAGCCCCACGCTGTCGGCGCGGCGGGCCGAGGCGTTCGACTACGACCTGGACCATGTCGCGCCGGCCCTGTTCACGCCGGCCGACCGCGCCGAGTTCCCGAACGGCCAGCGGCGCACGGCGCAGTCCATGGTCGCCACGATCGCGACTCACTCCCGGCTGCTTGTCATGGACCCGGCCGGGCGGGACGAGCTGCTCGCCGCGGTCACCGCCTACCTGTCGGAACGTCCGGAGACGGCCGATGGTGAGTTCACCGTGCCGATCGTCACGTCGGCGCTGCGCGCGGTCCGGCGCTAGCGGTCCGGCGCTGGCGGTGCGCTGGCGGACGACGGCGGGGGTGTCACCGCGATCCCGCGTGACGGTAAAGTCCATGCGTGGCTACCGAGACCAACCTTGACACGCTTTCCTCCCGCGAGCTGCACGACATGGCCGTGCGGCGGGCGGTGCATCATGCCGACATCGGGTTCTTGTGGGAACTGCTGCGCGCGATCCCCGCGGCCGAGGAGCTCGCCGGAGATGCCCGCGAGGCCGGCGCCGACCTCACCAAGGTGTCCTCGTTGATCTCCGACGCGATTGGTTCTGGCGAAAACGAGATCGCCGACGCGCTGCGCCCGATGTATATCGACTACCTCACGAAGCACCCGCCGAAGTAGCGGGTAGACGCGCGAGCGCGGCGCGCCAGGACCGGGCGCGCCGCGCTCGCATCGGCCGTCGGCGCGGGCCACTCCCCCCGAAGGGACCCGCCGCCGGCCTGGGGTGGTGGCTCAGGACTGCAGCACGCCCTCGACCTCGAGGTTGATCGTGACCTTCTCGCTGACGGCCACGCCGCCGGGCACGCCGGGGATGGGACCGTTGAAGGCGACGCCAAACTCCATCCGGTTGATCTCGGTGGTCGCCGAGAACCCGGCGCGCGTGCCGCCGTAGGCGTCCGGCCCGAAGCCGCTGACCTCGAGCTTGAACGTCACGGGCTTGGTCACGCCCCTGAGGGTGAGGTCGCCGTCGAGCAGGAAGTTGTCACCGTCGGCGCGCAGGCCGGTGGAGGCGAACTGCATCGTCGGGTGCTCGTCCACGTGGAAGAAGTCCGCGCTGCGGATGTGCGCGTCGCGCTGCTCCTGGCCGGTGTTGACCGAGGAGAGGTCGACCGACGCGGTGACGGATGACTTCAGCGGGTCTTCGGCGGTGACGAACGTGCCCTCGAACTTGTCGAAGCGGCCGCGGACCTTGCTGACCATCATGTGCCGTACCACGAACGAGACCTCGGAGTGAACCGGGTCGACCGCCCAGGTGCCGGCGACGTAGCCGGGGATATTCACGGCAGTCGTGCTCATAGAGCCTCCAGGGAAAAGGGCTGCATCTGCTACGCTGAAGTGCGTTAGTTCCCAAGAGTAACCGTGAAATGGTTGATGTGTCAAGCACTGTTCTCGGGCCACGAGAACGCGTAATGTTAATTACATGACGGCGACACGCAGCGAAACGGCGGAAGCCGCCGCCGACTCTTGCCGCGTCCGGTCGGTGCTCGACCGGATCGGCGACAAATGGTCCATCTACGTCGTTGACCGGCTCGGCGGGGGACCACGGAGGTTCAGCGAACTGCACAGGGGGATCGACGGCATCACCGCGCGCATGCTTACCGTCACCTTGCGCGGCCTGGAACGCGACGGCATCGTTTCCAGGACCCTGCACGCCGCGGTCCCGCCGCGCGTCGACTACCAGCTCACCCCGCTCGGCGAGACGCTGCTGCAGACGATCGGGCAGCTGGTGGCCTGGGCCGACGCGCACATCGGCGAGATCGAGGAGGCCCGGGCCGATTACGACGCCCGCTCCTGTCCGCCGCCCTGCGGGGAAGAGCAGGCCTCGTGAGCTAGGGCGCGACCGGCTCGCCGGCCAGCCACGCCGCGCCGCGCTCGTACAGCGCCTCCACCTCGGGACCGCGCAGCCCCGGCATGTCCGGCTTGACCGGGTACCCGGCCTGAACCTGCAGGTAGGCCAGGTACCTGTAGCCCTCGGGGAACCGCTCGAGCAGCTCGGGGTCGAGTTCGGGCACGGCCCCCGGCCGCACCGGGTCCAGGCGGTCCTTTTCGTAGATCGGCTGGCGCAGGACGATGCCCCACCGGCGGTCACGCTTGTCGAAGAAGTCATAGAACCGGCCGATGCACGTCACGTCGCAGAGCACGCCGTGCACCTCGCCCCGCTGCATGATCGTCATCCGCGTCTGCGAGATGGCCCTCGTCCCGACCACCGTCGACTGGCTGGCGCCGGTGTAGTGCAGGATGTTGACGCCGTTGGCGTAGCCTTCCTGGCTGACCCGGATGAAGTCGTCCCTGGGCCCCTGGAACCAGGTCGCCATCATGTAGCCGTCGTCGTGCCACTGCGCGCGGAACCTGTCCCAGTCCGCGGAGTCCCTGGCGATAGCCCAGGACTCGACCACGTCCCTGATGGCAAGCCGGTCGGCTAGCGTGTCATCGGTCATGAGACCTTTGTATCAGGGACGGACTCCCCGCACACCCAGAGCCGCATCCGTCACAGGCTGGTGGTCGCCTTGACGACGGCGTCCGCCTCCTCCCTGGCCGGGGTGTGCAGCGGGAAGTGACAGGCCGCCACGTGCCCGGGCCCGAACGACCGCAGCTTGGGCTCCTCCGCCGCGCACTGCTCCTGGGCGAACGGGCACCTGGTGCGGAACCGGCACCCGGACGGCGGGTTCACCGGGCTTGGCAGCTCGCCCTTGATGCCCGCCGCCTTGCCGCGCTCGGCGCGCGGGTCGGGCACGGGGATCGTGGCGATGAGCCCGGCCGTGTACGGGTGGGCGGCGCGCTCGTAAATGTCGGCCGCTGAGCCTAGCTCGACCATCTTGCCCAGGTACATGACGCCGATGCGGTCAGCCATGTACTTGACCACGGAGAGGTCGTGCGAGATCACCACGAAGGTCACCCCGTGCCCGGCCTGCAGCCGCTTCATCAGGTTGAGCACCTGCGCCCGGATCGACACGTCGAGCGCGCTGACCGGCTCGTCCGCGACGATCACCTTCGGGCTGAGGGTGAGCGCCCTGGCGAGCCCGATGCGCTGCCGCTGGCCCCCGGAGAACTCGTGCGGGTAGCGCTCGACCGCGTTGCGCGCGAGCCCCACCTCGCCGAGCAGCTCGAAGACCCGGTCCCGCTGCGCCCGCCTGTTGCCGAGATGCTGAATGGCCAGCGGCTCGCCGATGATCGCGCCGACCCGCATCCTCGGGTCCAGCGAGGAGTGCGGATCCTGGAACATCAGCTGCAGGTCACGCCGCTTGCGGCGCAGTTCCGCGCCATGCAGCCTGGTCACGTCCAAGTCACCGAGCGTGATCGTGCCGGAATTCGGCCTTTCCAGGGCCACGATCATCTTGCCGATCGTCGTCTTGCCGCAGCCGGACTCCCCTACCAGGCCGAACGTGGTGCCAGCGGCGACGGAGAACGACACGTCCGACACCGCGTGGACGACGCCCACCTTCCGCTGCAAGATCGCGCCCGACGTGACGGGGAACTCCTTGACCAGGTTGCGCAGCTCCAGCAGGGCGCCGTCCTGGGCGCCCGCCGCCACGGCGGGCTCGGTGACCGCAAGCACCGGTACCCCACCGGAAGGAGCGTGCGCGCCATCGGCGTCCGCGGGGACCACGATCGGCACGTCGTCGGCGAAGTCCGGCTCCGCCGCGGGCTCGGCGAGGCCGATGCTTTCCGCGTCAGGGCCGCCCGCTCCGATCAGCTGGAGGGTCAGCGGCCCGTCTACCGGGTGCCAGCAGGCGAACAGGTGGGCGGTGGTCTCCCCGGTGAGCGGCGGCTCATCCTGCCGGCACTGGTCGGTGGCCCGCGGGCACCGCGGCGCGAACCGGCAGCCCTTGGGCAGGTCGGCCAGGTCAGGCGGCAGGCCGGGGATCGCGTGCAGCGCCTTCCTGCTGTCCTGGCTGAGCTGGGGGATCGACGCGAGCAGGGCCTGGGTGTAGGGGTGGTGCATCCGGGCGAACAGCTCGTTGACGTGCGCGGTCTCCACCACGCGGCCCGCGTACATCACGTTCACCCGGTCCGCGTGCCCGGCGATGACGCCCATGTCGTGGGTGATCAGCAGCATGGCCATGCCGAGCCGGTCTTTCAGGTCCCGCAGCAGCTCGAGGATCTGGGCCTGGATGGTCACGTCAAGCGCGGTCGTGGGCTCGTCGGCGATGAGCAGCTGGGGCTCGCACGCCAGCGCCATCGCGATCATGACGCGCTGGCGCAGCCCGCCGGACAGCTGGTGCGGGTAGTCGCCGAGCCGCTCCTGCGGCCGCGGCAGGCCGACCAGGGACAGCACCTCCACCGCTCGGTCCCGGGCCTCGGCCGTGGACACGCCGCGGTGCAGCCGGACCGGCTCGGCCACCTGGTAGCCGATCGTCTTCGTCGGGTCCAGCGAGGTCAGCGGGTCCTGGAAGATCATCGCGATCTCGTTGCCGCGGATCTTGCGCATCTCCTCGGGCTTGAGGCCGACGAGGTCGCGACCGCCCAGCTTGACCGAGCCGCTCACGATCGAGCCGCCGGGCGGCAGCAGGCGCATGATGGACAGGCCGGTCATCGACTTGCCGCAGCCCGACTCGCCGACGATGCCGAGTGTCTCCCCGGGGTCGACGTGCAGGCTCACGTTGCCGACGGCCTGGACCACGGACCTGGTGAGCTTGATGTGGGTGGTCAGGTCCTCGATCTCAAGGACGGGTGCCATTGCGGTTGGTTACCTCTCGGATTCAGGGCTCTGGGCAGCGCGCGGTCGTGACAGCGGCCTAGCGGCGCCGCAGGCGGACGTCCAGCGAGTCGCGCAGCGCGTCGCCGATCAGGTTGCAGGCCATGACCACAAGCACGATGCACGCTCCGACCGGGTAGACCTGCCACCAGTATCCGTCCTGGATGTAGGTGACGCCATTGGACAGCAGGTCGCCCCAGTCCTGGTTCGGCCAGTGCAGGCCGAAGCCGAGGAAGCCGAGCGCGGCGATGGCGAGGATGGCGTCGGCCACCTGGAAGGTGACGTTGACGATCATCACGCCGAACGCGTTGGGCAGCAGGTGCCTGCCGATCAGCCGACTCTGGCCGGAGCCGGCCACCCGGGCGGCGGACACGAAGTCCCGTGTCTTGAGGGTGAGCACCTCCCCGCGCACCAGCCGGGCGGGCACCAGCCAGCTGAACGCGCCGATGAGCAAGGACAGCGACAGGACCGAGGCGCCGTACCTGACCGCGACGATCAGCACGATGAACAGGAACGGGATCGACAGGAACACGTCCACGATCCGCATCAGGACGGCGTCCACCATCCCGCCGGCCAGCCCGGAGACCGCGCCCCACAGCGCCCCCCACGAGATCGCGATCGCGGCGGAGAAGAACCCGACCTCGAGCGCCGCCTGGCCGCCGTTCATCAGCAGGGCCAGCTCGTCGTAGCCCTGGTTACTTGTGCCGAGCGGGTGCCCTGCACCGGGTGGCAGGTTCGTGTCTATCAGGTTCGAGGTGAGGTAGTTGCCGTGGTAGAAGTACGGGCCGATGAAGCTGAACAGCACGAAGAACAGCAGGATGGCCAGGCCGAGCACGGCCAGCTTGTTCTGCGCGAACTCGCGTACCGCCAGCCGCCAGCCGCTCTGGACGGGGCCGACCTCGCCGCCTTCTGGCGCGCGGGTTATGTCAAGCGGTGGGAGGGAACCGGCTGTGGTTGTCATTGCCAGCCATCCTCTCGATCGTTACCCGGGGCCGTCAGGCGAGCCGGATCCGCGGGTCCGCCACGGTGAGGGCGATGTCCGCGACAAGGTTGCCAATGATCGTGAGCACCGCGCCGATAAGGGTGTAGGCGAGGAGCACGTTGTAGTCCACGTTGCCGAGCGCGGTATAGAACAGCAGGCCAAGCCCGCGGTAGTTGAACAGCGTCTCGGTGATCAGGTTGCCGGCCAGCAGGTAGGGGATGGACAGGCCGATCAGGGTCACCATCGGCAGGGAGGCGTTGCGGAGCAGGTGGCGCATCAGCACCAGCCGCTCCGGCAGGCCCTTGGCCCTGGCGACCCGAATGTAGTCCTGCGCCAGCACGTCCATCGCCGAGGAGCGCATGTACCTGGAGTATGAGGCGATCGTGAGCAGGGTCAGGGTCACGATCGGCAGTGTCATGTCGTGCACGTCGAGGATGATCGATATCAGCGAGTTGGACTGGCTTGCCTCGAAGCCGAACCAGTGCAGGTCGAGGGCGAACACGTTGATGAGGATCAGGCCGAGGAAGAAGACAGGCATCGCGTACACGATGAACGCCAGGCTCGTCGCCGTGTAGTCGCCGATCGTGTTGCGGCGGACGGCCTGGTACACCCCGAGCGGGATCGCGATCACGACCGACAGCACCAGCGACGCGCCCGACAGGTAGGCGCTGCGCTGCCAGACCTCGGCGAACAGCGAGGCGACGCTCTGGTTCAGCTTGTAAGACCAGCCCAGGTTCCCCCTGAGCAGGTTGCCCACGTACCGCAGGTACTGCACGATCCAGGGTTGGTCGAACCCGTTCTGCTTGTTCCACGCGGTGACCAGCGCGGTGTTGGCCCGCGCGCCGAGCACGTCGAGGGCCGGCGAGGGGTAGATCGCGTGCAGCAGCGCGAAGATGAAGATGGACACGCCGACCAAGATGATGATCGAGGTGCCGATCCGGCGGAGGATGTAGCCGATCACTTGTGATGACCCTTCATGCCCGGAGTAAATCGCGCGTCGCGCTCCGGAGCCCTCGGGCACCCCGGCGCCCCGGCCGCCGGCTGGGCGCCGGCTGCCGGGGCGGTCGAGAGCGGGAGCGTCGCGGTTACGACGTTAGGAACCAGTATTCGGGAGTCCAGCTCGCTTGCGTAAGGTCCTGGAAGGATTCCGGTGTCCCGGATATGTCCTTCTTCCAGACCAGGATGGCCGCCGTCCCGAACGCGTCGTCCGGACCTGGCTGGAACAGGCCGGGCTGCTGCGTCGTCAGGTACGATGCCTCGGCGGTCACCGCGTCCGGGTTGGAGCTGGAAATCGACGCGGTGATGAGCTTGTCGGCCTCCGGGTCGGCGTACCCGCCGAGGTTGCTCGAACCGGTCGAGTTGAACACGCCGAACGTGGTCGGGTAGGTGGAGTCGGTGAACCCGCCGAAGTCCTCCATCGCCCACTTGTCGATCGTCTTGGGCGAGGACGGGTCGTTGTAGTTGACGATCATGTAGTCGAAGTTGCTCGACGACAGGTTCATCGTGATGCCAACCGTGCGAGCCTGGGACGCCCAGTCCTGCACCTGCTCGCCGATGACCGCCGGGCTGGTGTTGTAGATGACGCCCCACTCCAGCTTCTGGCCGGCCGCGATGCCCGCGCCGCACTCGCCGGCGCCTGTGCCTGGCTTGATGCAGGTGTCGGTGCCGTTCGGCACCACGCTCCAGCCGTTGGCCTTCAGGATGGCCGCGGCGTCAGCCGTGCTGAACGGGTACGGGTCGGTCAGCGCGTTCGACGGCGTGAAGGGGCTCTCCGGGATCGCCGGCACAGGGCCGAAGCCCTCGGCGCCGGCGCCGTAGAAGAACGCGTGGATGTAGCCGGCCTCGTCCTCCAGGTGGGCGAGGGCCTGCCTGATGTAGAGCTTGTCGATGATGTTGTTGAAGTCGTCGGTCGTGTCCTTGAAGTTGTACGCGACATACGACCAGCCGAAGTCGCCGTAGCCGAACTCGTTGTAGCTGGACGTGAGGCTGCTCGCCTGGGGCAGGTCGGTCAGCGGCACGTACCCGATGTCGATGCTGCCCGCCTTGACCGCGTTGAACTCGGCGGCGTCGGAGGTGAAGGGCACCGACTCCCAGGTGGACTCGGTCGTCGCGCCCGGGCCGCCGTAGCTCGTGTTCGGGACCATCGTGAAGGCGCCGGTGCTGGTCGTGAAGGAGGACAGCTTGTACGGGCCGTCAACGACCTGCCACAGCGGGTTGGTCGCGTAGGTCGACAGCGACTTGGCCTGGTCCGAGAGGTAGTTGTAGATCTTCGTGGCGTCCGCCGGGTTGGTGGCCCAGTCGGTGATCGCCTTGCCGCCGGTGGCGTCGATGTCCCAGGACTGCGAGGGCATCGGCTGGATGGCGCCGAGGGAGTCCTCCCAGAACCAGGTCGGGTTCACCGCCGCGGTCAGGTTCATCACGACCGTGGACGCGTTCGGCGCGCTGATGCTCTTGACCTGGTCAGGGATGCCGAGGCCGGGGGTGTAGTACGCCCAGTTCGCCGGGCTCTCCTTGATGGCGGCCTTCATCAGGTACCACCAGAACAGCACGTCCTGCGAGGTGACCGGGTCGCCGTTTGACCACTTGTAGTTGGACTTCAGCGTGAACGTGACGGTCTTGTCGCCGTTGGACCACACGGGGTCGTTGGCGAGCGACATGGCCGGCGTTTCCTTCGGCTGCACGCCGTTGACCAGCCAGTACAGCGGCCGGTACATCTGGTAGTCGAACTCGGGGACCGTGTAGACCGAGTTGGCGGCGCCCGTGACGATCGGCAGGATCCAGGTCGGCGCCGAGTTCGGCGGCGCGGCGACCGTGATCGTGCCCGCGGTCTGGGTGCCAGTGGCCTCCGCAGGCACGCTGCCGTACTGGCCGGGCAGCGCGGCCGCGGCGGCGCTGGAGGTGGAGGTGGGGCTCGGGCTGGTCGTGCTCGTGGTGCTGCTGCTGCTACTGCTACTGCTGCTGCTGCACGCAGCAAGCGCGGTCAAGCCCGCCGCCACCAGAGCGAGCGAGCCGACGATCCGCTTTCTCATCGTCAGCCCTCCCTGCTCGCGCTGTTGGCGCCGTCAGTCCGGAGTCGGATCATCGTGTGTCGCCCTTCTGTTTGTCGCAGTTCCGCGGTCACCAGACCGCGACAGCCGCCCGGGCACTGGATCACGGTGCCCGGGTGCCGGTCACAGTCCGTCAGCCGGTCCATCCGGCCGGCCTGGCGTGGACTGCCCGGATAGCTGCCGGTGATTTAGTTGACCGCAGCGTAAGTTCTGGTTGCATCGATCATCCCGCGAAAATGTCACAACTTGCCATCAATCACAGCCGGACAGATGGCCGTGATCCTCCACGGAATCACCGCGATATTTGCATGTCAGGATGCGTTTGTCTAGTTTCGGCTTGACGGCCCGCGGCGTCCGTGATCGCCGGAGGGGGGGCCAGACCTTCCAGCCGTGGGGGCCATCGACCACAGAATTTACAGCAAAGTAACCGTGCAACGCCAAATCAGCAACTTCGTTAACATTCTGTGACGTAGCGTGAGCGGCTTCCTGGACAGTCCGGAGAGTCGTGCACGGAGCGTCACCCTGACGGCAATCAGTTTACGCGCTGCCACGTCAGTGCCACCGAAAGCGCCAGGCGGCGAGCGCGCAGCCGACGGCAGCCCAGCAGAGCAGGACCAGCAGGTCGCTCAGCGGCGCGCGCTCGACCGGGGTGTAGCCCTGCTGCAGGATCTGGGCGAGGGCGCGGACCGGGAGCAGCCCGACCGCGACCGACAGCCAGCGCGGCACGCTGAACGTCGGGTCGAAGATCCCCGACATGATCGCCACCGGCAGGTAGCTCGCGTTGGCGATCGGAGAGGCTGACTCGGCGCTGCGCGCGACCGAGCTGAGCGCGAGGCCGAGCGACCCGAAGCACACGACCCCGAGTGCCAGCCCGCCGGCGATCTCGGCCAGGCCGGCCGGCCGAGGCGCCGCGCCGAACGCGAGCCAGCCGATCACCCCCGTGCACGCGGTGATCGCCAGCGTGGTCGCGGCCGTGCTGGCGAACACGCCCGTCAGGTAGGCGCCCGCCGGCAGCGGCGTGGTGCGGATCCGCTTCAGCACGCCGTCATGGCGCAGCGTGGCGAGCTTGGCGCCGAGGTTCACGTAGGCCGCCACGATCACGCCGAACGCGAGGATCGACGGCACGAAGATCATCTGCGCCTTGACCTGCGTTCCAGGCAGCAAGCCGCCCGCCGTCGTCGACCCGATCAGCAGCAGCAGCGCGAGCGGCAGCGCGAACGTGAAAAGCGCGTACTCGGCGCTGCGCCAGAAGGAGCGCTGCTCGAGCAGCGCCTGCCGGACGGCGAGGCGCACGGTCCTGGTCAGCGGGCACCTCCGTTGACGATCCTGAGGTAGGCGTCCTCGAGCGTGGGGGTTTCCACGGCGAGGTCGTCCAGCTCACCGAGGTCGTGCTCGGCTGCCCAGGCGAGCAGCTCGCGGAGCGCGACCGCCGCGTTCGCCGTGCGGCAGACCGCGACCTCGCCGCAGACCGTGACGTCGAGGCGGCCGGGCGGCGCGACGCTGCCGCGGCGGAGCGGGCCCGGCGCCGTAAAGGAGATCGTGGTGGGCACGCCCGCCTGCCTGGCGACCTGGCGGACCGAGCCGACCGTCTGGACCCGCCCGTCCTGCAGGATCGCCACCCGGTCGGCGAGCCGTTCGGCTTCGTCCAGGTAGTGGGTGGTCAGCACGATCGTCTTGCCAAGCGAGCGCAGCTTCTCGATCGCCGCCCAGCACCGGCGCCGGGACTCCGGATCGAACCCGGTCGTCGGCTCGTCGAGGAAGACCAGGTCGGGGTCGCCGGCCAGGGCGAGCGCGAAGTCCAGCCGGCGGCGCTGCCCGCCAGAAAGGCGCCGTACCTGGCAGTCCCTGTCGGCCGTCAGCTCGACCACGGACAGCAGCTCCTCAAGCGGGCGCGGCGCAGGGTAGTACGCGCGCCAGATGTTGACGAGCTCGCCGACCCGAGCCTGCCTCGGGAAGCCACATTCCTGCAGCACGATCCCGAGACGCTCGCGCAGCCTTGACCGCTGATCCGCCGGGTCGAGGCCGAGCACCCGGACGCTGCCGCCGGTGCGCTGCCTGAAGCCCTCGAGGATCTCGACGGTGGTGGTCTTGCCCGCGCCGTTCGGGCCGAGCAGGCAGAAGACCTCACCGGTACGGACCTCGAAGTCAACGCCGCACAGCACCTGCCGGGCACCGTAGCTCATCCGCAGGCCACGGACCTCGATCGCGGGCCGGTGCTCCGCCTGCAGCGGCACAGGATCCGCCAACGTCTGGGTCATTGCCCTCCTCCGAGGAACTTCGCCGGAACTAGTGCGTGCACGAGCGCGTCGACGGCGGTCTCTTCGGCCAGGCCGTCGGAGATCGCCGCGCCGTACGGGTCTGAGTGCCGGTGCCGCGCGAACCAGGTCAGCGTCTCGAGCACCAGCCGCGCGGTCGCCGCCGTGTCGGGCGTGGCGCGCAGCACGCCGGCCACGGCGCGGGTTTCCAGGTACCTTGTCAGCGCCCCGAGCACTGGCCGGCGCAGCCCGGTGTTCAGCAGGTCGGCGAGCTCGGGCAGTTCGCGCGCCGAACGCTCGATCATGTCCGCCGCCTCCCTGGTCTGCGACTCAAGGGCGAACAGCTCGCGCATGACCGCCTCGAGCTCAGCGGCTGGGTCGTCGGGTTCGGCGCCGCGCAGCGCCGCGGCGAGCGAACCGAACGGTACCGCCGCGGCCACGAACTGCCTGACCTGCGTGATCGTCTGCTCAAGCGGCGGCGGCTTCAGCGGGAACTCAGCGCCGGCGGGCATGTCCTCCAGCAGCAGGGAATGCCGGATGGCCAGCACGAACAGGCCTTCCTTGCTCTCCACGTACCGGTAGATGGCCGCCTCGGACAGGCCGGCCGCGCGGGCGACATCGCTCATCCGGGCGGCCCGGTAGCCGTCCGCGGTGAACACGCGCACCGCGGCGGCGATCACCTCACCGAACCGCTCGTGGGCACTGCGCTTACCGGACACGCAGGTGAATATATGGGTAAGTGAGTCAATCACTTACCACGTTAGCGAGATCTTAAGCGAGAGGTACGTCACGTTGGCCGCCGGGCGCCGCGTCCGGCAGCAGCCTCGCCACGCGGTCGAGGGTGCGGCTGAGGTTGTTGGTCCCGACCAGGGCACGCGCCTCGGCGATGGTGAGCCAGCGCAGCGGCGCGTCCTCGTTCTCCGGGCGCGCCGCCGCCGGATTGCCCGTGGCCATGAAATACCGCAGGTCCGCGTGCTCGTGCGCGGGCTCGCCGCGGCCGGCCGGCACGCTGCACATCACGGCGTGCCTGACGCTCGCGTCCGGCCACGGCTCCAGGTCGGCCAGTCCTGTCTCCTCCCGTGCCTCGCGCAGCGCGATCCGCAGCGGGTCGCTCTCCCCCGGGTCGCCGTGCCCGCCGACCTGCAGCCACATCTGCTGGCGCTGATGCCAGCGCAGCAGCACCCGACCGCTGTCGGGGTGCACGACCAGGGCCGACGCGGTGAAGTGCAGCGGCAGCGACCGCAGCCACGGGTCCGGCTCGGCCGCGGCCAGCCGCCGCATCCGCTCGACGTCCGCGGTCTCGGTCTCCCCCTGCGCCTGGTATCCGGCAAGCCATCGGATGTTCACCGCACCATGGTGCCACGCGCGCCGCGGCAGAGCGGAAGGCAAGGGAGCCGGCCGGGAGCGTTCGGGATAATCGGATCTTGCGGACCCATAGGCGGTTCGCATACCTGCGGAGGAGACGCGATCGGCGTTGTGGGCACGCTGCTGAAGAAACGGCGGGCTGGCGAGACTCACCTGGCCTGGAACCTGCCCGGTCTCAGCGGGCCGCAGACGCTGGCGCTGACCAGCGAGGCGTTCGGAGAGGAGGCCGCGATCCCGATCGCGCACGCGGGCAGGAGGGCAGGGGGCCTGAACCTGTCGCCGCCGCTCGCGTGGAGCCAGGCGCCGCAGGGCACCGCCGAGCTGCTGCTTGTCATCGAGGACATCGACGTCCCCATGGGCGCGCCGTTCGTGCACTGCGTGGCGCTGATCGCGCCGGACGTCCTGGCGCTGCCGGCGGGCGCCCTGTCGGCGCGCTCGCCTGCCGACGGGGTGCGGGTGCTGCGGTCCGGGATGAGCCGCGGCTACCTGGGACCGGAGCCGATCGCGGGGCACGGGCCGCACCGCTACGTCTTCCAGCTGTTCGCCCTGGGCGCGCCGGCGGCGGGCTCCGCGGCCGCGGAGCAGGCCAGGCCGCGCGCGCTGCTCGCGGGGGTCGCCGGCCCCGTGCTCGCCCGCGGCCGGCTGACCGGTGTCTACGAGCGGTGAGTCCGGCCAACGGCGCGGCCTTCGGCGTCTACGCCGGGGTGCTTGGTAGCGGGACGGTGCCGTGACCGAGTCCGGGCCAACATAGGACCCAAGCGGCATGGACAAAAGGTGACAAAGCCGGACACAGGAGCTGCGTCCCGGGTCCTAAGTCGCCCAGCTTGCCCGGACAGCGCAAGTAAGCGACCACATTCGTAACCTTCCACTCAGAGCTACCTGTAATAAATTCGGCTCCCCGAATATGGTTGCAGTTCCCTAGGACACATGTTCTAATGATGTTCATGAGTCCTGCCCGTATGGGAAAACTCTGCCAGGTGTTCCGCGGCGCCTCCTTCCCTGCGCCGCGGCCACCGGCGGGTGCCCGCCCGGTGGCATGGGCCGTCCGGGAGGCACGCTGCCCGGGGGCACAGGCCTCGTCACCGTCGATGCGGACGGGGCTGCACTGCAGCCACGAGGCAGCTTACGGCGCGACTGCGCGGCGCGGGCACGGATCGTCACGACCTCCCCGTCGCCGCCGGGCCGGCTAGCGGTTCGCCAGATCACCAACTTCAGGAACATCAGGCAGCCTACTAGGGGGCATGATGAAGAAGCAATTCGAATATTTGAGCTATATAGATAACGAACGCCTCGTGAAGCTGGAAAACAGGGCCGCAGAACTGAGGCGCCAGTCCGGCCGGCTCTCGCCCCGGTACGCCGCCTCCGGGGACCGCGCTGGCGAGTATCCCGACGCCGGCCGCGTGCGCGGCGCTCAGGAACCCGACGGCACTCGCCGGTCCCGCTCCGTCCCCCGCCCGTCGTCCTCGCGCCCGTCGTCGCGGACGGGGACAAGCGGCCTCGCGCGGACAGGTGTCCGCTCTGCGGCAGGCACTTACGAGGCGGCAGGCGCTTACGAGGCGGCTGACTGGTACTGGGCGACGGGAGACTACGACGGGGACGACGGGGTGGCGGAGGCCGCAGGGCTTGATGAGCCTGACCAGCGGAGGCAGGCGCTCATCACCCGCGGCCGCAGCCGGGCCAAGCCGACCGGGGCGGCGCGGTGGCTCGGGCACTGGCGGGCGATCGCCATCTGCGCCGCGGCCGTCGCGACCGGGGTCACGGTGCTCACGGTCATCTCGGCAGCGGGCAGCGCCGCGTGGCCGGCCAGCGTCACCCA
>JASHPP010000122.1 GCA_030038035.1 Trebonia sp. | reverse complement strand
CTCCCGGTGCGGCGGGCCGTTGCGGCTGGCCGGCCAGCACGCGGCGCCTGACTGCCGGTGGTGCGGCACCCTGGCCGGCGGCTGGAGCTGCCCGCGCTGCGGCCATGACGGGATCCGCGCGATCGTGACCGGCGCGGTCCGCACCGCCGAGGAGCTGGGCCGGGCGTTCCCCGGCGTCAAGGTGCGCACGTCGGGCGGCGCGGCGGTGATTCCGGCCGTGCCTGACGAGCCGGCCCTGGTCATCGCCACTCCGGGAGCCGAGCCGTCCGGCCGGTACGCCGCCGCCCTCCTGCTCGACGGCTGGGCGCTGCTCGGCCGCCCCAGCCTGCGCGCGGGCGAGGAGGCGCTGCGCCGATGGCTGGCCGCGGCGGCCCTGGTCCGGGCCGGGGGGACGGTGCTGGTGCACGCCGATGCCGGGCTGCCCGCCGTGCAAGCGCTGATCCGCTGGGATCCAGTAGGTTTTTCCGAACGGGAGCTCGCTGACCGCGGCGAGCTAGGCTTCCCCCCGGCCGTGCGCATGGCGGCGGTGACCGGCTCGGCGGCGGCGGTAGCGAGCCTGCTGTCCGGCGTGGCGCCCGGGTTCGAGGTGCTCGGCCCGGTCCCTGTCGACCGCGCCGGCCCCTCGTCCGCCGGCCAGGCGGGTACCGAAGAGCAGGTCCGCGCCCTCGTCCGGGCGCCCCGGTCGCGGGGCGCGGCGCTGGCCGCGGCGCTGCACGCGGCCCAGTCAGCGCGCAGCGCCGCCAAGGAAGGCGGCGGCGTCCGGGTGCAGCTCGACCCGGCCGAGGTGATCTAGGCCGCCGATAGACTTCAGGTGAACAAGCGTTTGCCAGCTGGTGGGCAGGCGCGTGCCCGACTCAGGAGGATTGTCCGTTGCTAATGCCCATCCGGCTGTTCGGCGACCCGGTGCTGCGCACGCCTGCCGAGCCGGTTGTCGACTTCGACGCCGAGCTCCGCAATCTGGTGCGGGACCTCACCGAGACGATGCTGGACGCGCCTGGCGTGGGCCTGGCCGCGCCGCAGGTCGGCGTCGGCCTGCGGGTGTTCACCTATCACGTGGACGACGAGCCCGGCCACCTGGTCAATCCGGTGCTCGCCCTGTCCGGCGACGAGGAGACGGACGACGAAGGCTGCCTGTCGCTGCCCGGCCTGCAATACCCGACCCCGCGCGCGCCGCGGGTCGTCGCCAGCGGGTTCAACATGCACGGCGACCCGGTCACGGTCGAGGGCACGGAGCTCCTCGCCCGCTGCATCCAGCACGAGACCGACCACCTCGACGGCATCTTGTTCATCGACCGGCTGGACAAAAAGCAGCGCAAGCTCGCCATGAAGGCCATCAGGGAAGCCGAATGGTCCGGCGAGCCTGTCCCGGAGATCAGGGTCTCGCCGCACTCCACGCAGCGGATTCCCTGAAGGGGCGTGCCTTAGGTGCGGCTGGTCTTCGCCGGGACCCCGGCCGTCGCGGTCACCGCACTGCGCGCGGTCCTCGCCTCGCGGCATACCGTCGAGGCGGTCGTCACCAGGCCGGACGCGCCGGCCGGCCGCGGCAGGCGGGTCGAGCCGTCCCCCGTCGCGGCGCTGGCCCGTGACAGCGGACTTGAGGTGCTCACGCCGCGGCGGCCACGCGAGCGCTGGTTCCTGGACAGGCTGCGCGAGATCGCCCCGGACTGCTGTCCCGTCACCGCCTACGGCGCGCTGCTGCCGCAGGCGGCGCTGGACATTCCGCCGCACGGGTGGGTGAACCTGCACTTCTCTGTGCTGCCCGCCTGGCGCGGCGCCGCGCCCGTGCAGCACGCGATCCTGCACGGGGACGACATCACAGGCGCCACCACATTCCGCCTTGTCGCCGAGCTTGACGCCGGACCCGTCTTCGGCGTGCTGACCGAGGCCGTGCGGCCCGCCGACACCTCGGGCGACCTGCTCGGGCGGCTCGCGGCCTCGGGGGCCGAACTGCTGGTCGCCACGCTCGACGGGATCGAGGAAGGGTCGCTGCGCGCCGTGCCGCAGCCCGCCGAGGGCATCAGCTTCGCCCCGAAGCTCACCCCGGCGGACGCCCAGGTGGACTGGAAGCTGCCCGCGCACCTGATCGACCGGCAGATCCGCGCCTGCACACCCGACCCGGGCGCGTGGACGGCATTCGGCGGGGAGCGGATGAAGCTGTGGCCGGTGACGCTGAGCGCGGCCGGCGCCCCCGAGGGGCTCGGCACGGGGGAGTTGCACATCGAGCGCGGCGCCGTCTACGCGGGCACCGGCTCGCACCCGGTGCTCCTTGGCGATGTGCAGCCCCCGGGCAAGCGCCGCACGCCCGCCGCCGACTGGGCGCGCGGCCTGCGCGGCGATCAGGCTACGCGCCCAGGCTTCGGCTGACGATGACAGAAAGGCGACAGACACGGCGCCGTCCGGCACCCGGGCACCGCGGCCAGGCAGCGGGCAGGCGCACCGCGGCGCCCGCCCGGTCACGACCCCGCGGCGCTGACCTGCCACGGCGCGCGGCATACGACGTGCTGGCCGCCGTGGCCGACCGCGCCGCCTACGCGAACCTGCTGCTGCCGAGGCTGCTGGCCGAGCGCTCGATAACCGGCAGGGACGCCGCGCTGGCCACCGAGCTCGCCTACGGCACGCTGCGCGGCCTCGGCACGTACGACGCCGTTCTCGCGGCGTGCAGTGACCGCCCGCTGGACAGGCTCGACCCGCCGGTGCTGCACGTGCTCAGGCTCGGCGCGCACCAGCTGCTCGCCACCCGCGTCAGCAGCCACGCCGCCGTCGCGACCTCGGTCGACCTCGCGAAGGCAGCGGCCGGCCCGCGGGCCTCCGGATACGTCAACGCCGTCCTGCGCCGGGTTTCCACCAGGGATCTCGACCAGTGGCTCGCGGTCGTCGCCCCCGCCCAGGAGTCCGATCCGGACGGCTACCTCGCCGTGCGCTACAGCTACCCGCGCTGGGTGGTCGGCGCGTACCGGGACGCGCTCGGCACGGCGGCCGAGCGCGAGCTGGCCGCGGCGCTCGCCGCGGGCAACGAGCGGCCGCGGGTGACGATGGCCGCCTTTCCCGGCGGAAGCCACAGGGACGAGGTCATGCCGGACGGGGCGGAACCGTGCCGCTGGTCGCCGTTCGGCTTCACGCTGCCCGGCGGTGACCCGGCGGACCTGGTCGCAGCCGGACAAGCCTGGGTCCAGGACGAGGCCAGCCAGCTTGCCGCCCTCGCGCTCGCCCGCGCGCCGCTGGCCGGCGGCGACCGGGCCTGGCTGGACATGTGCGCGGGCCCGGGCGGCAAGGCCCGGCTGCTGCAGGGCCTTGCCGGGCGCGCGGGCGCGCGGCTGGTCGCCGCCGACGTGCATCCGCATCGCGCCGCGCTGGTCAAGGCGGCGCTTGCGCGATCAGGGTCGGGTGCCTCCGGCGCCCCCGGCGCCCCCGGCGCCCGCAGCGCCCGCAGCGCCCGCAGCGCCCCAGCCGACCCAATCGGCTCCGTCGTGCTGGTCGCGGACGGCCGGCGCCCGCCATGGCGCGACGGCGGGTTCGACCGGGTGCTCGTGGACGTGCCGTGCTCTGGCCTCGGCGCGCTCCGGCGCCGCCCCGAGGCCCGGTGGCGCAAGTCAGAAACCGGCCTGCCCGCCCTCGCCGAGTTGCAAGGCGCCCTGCTGCGGTCCGCCCTCGCGGCCTGCCGCCCTGGCGGCGTGGTCGCCTACGTGACGTGCTCACCCGTCACGGCGGAGACGCGGGACGTGGTAGATGCGGTGGCCGGCGCCGCGGCAGGTACCGAGATCCTCGACGCGCCCGCGGCGCTTCCCGACGTTCCAGACGTCCGTTCGCCCAGCCCGCGCTTCGCCCAGTTGTGGCCGCACCGGCATGGCACCGACGCGATCTTCATCGCGCTGCTGCGCCGCGGCACAGGCTGAATCAGGCCTGCGCGCCGAGAGCCGCGCACCTACCTGCCCGCGTCTCCCAGGCGGTACTCGTGGGTGAGCTCGTCCAGCTGCCCCTTCAGGTCAGGGTCGATCCGGTAGTCGGCGGCGGCCAGGCTGGCGGCGAGCTGCCCCGGGCGGCTGGCCCCGATGATGGGCGCCGTGACCGCCTTGTTGGCGAGCACCCACGCGACCGACAGCGTGACCAGGCCGACCCCGGCCTGGTCCGCGAGCTTGCGCAGCGCCTCGACCGTGTCGAAGGCGCGCTCGTTCCAGTAGCGCTCCTGGTAGAGCTGCCCGGCCCAGCCGAGCGTGAACCGGCTGCCCTCGGGGGGCGGGGCGCCGCGGACGTGCTTGCCGGACAGCAGCCCGCCGGCTATCGGGTTGTAGGGGATCACGCCAACGCCGTCCTCCTCGCAGAACGGCAGCATCTCCCGCTCGATCTGGCGGAACAGCAGGTTGTACCGCGGCTGTACCGAGTCGAACCGGGCCAGCCGCAGCGTCTCGCTGCGGCCGATCGCGCGCACCAGCTGGTAGGTCAGGAAGTTCGAGCACCCGATGTAGCGGACCTTGCCCTGGTGCACTAGGTCGTCAAGCGCGCCAAGCGTCTCGTCGATCGGCGTCGCGGTGTCGTACCCGTGCAGCTGGTACAGGTCGATGTAGTCGGTCTGCAGGCGGCGCAGCGAGGCGTCCACGGCGGACAGGATGTGCTTGCGGGAGTTTCCCGCGTCGAACGGCGCCGGTCCGGTCGGCGCGAAGCACTTGGTCGCGATGATGAAGCGGTCCCGCCTGCCGCGCAGCCAGCGGCCGATGATCTCCTCGGTGCGGCCGCGGCTGGCCAGGTCCCCGCCGAGCGGGTAGGCGTCGGAGGAGTCGAGGAAATCGACTCCGGCCTCGGCCGCCGTGTCCATGATCTCGATCGCGGTCGCCTCGTCGCTTTGCAGCCCGAAGGTCATCGTCCCCAGGCACAGCCGGGATACCTGCAGGCCGCTCCGGCCAAGTCTGACGTGTTCCATGACTGGCACGCTACCGCCGGTCCGCGCGGCGCGGCGATGCGGGCCGCCAGAAACCCGCGCGCATACGTGCCCCCGGCCGCAACCGGCGCGCGCCGTCAAGCGTCTGCAGGGTCAGGTACACCGCAGCGGAGGTAGGCCGATGAGACGACGTGGCCAGGTGGCCGGCGCGATATCGAGTGCGTTCATCGCGCTGTTGACGATGGCATGCGCGGGGGCCGCGCCGGCATCCGCGCCAGCGGGGCACGGGACCACGCAGCCACCCGCCGCGGCGCGGGCGAGTACCCCGGCACCGGCGAGCACGCCGCCACGGCCGCAGGCGTTCGAGCCTGCGGGCGCGAGCTTCGTCTCGCCCAGCCTCGGCTGGGTCCTTGGGAGCACCGGCTGCGCGGACTGCGCCGGACTGCTGATGACCACCGACGGCGGCAGTCACTGGACGGCGCTGCCGGCCCCCCCGGCCGGGATCGGTTACGACACCCAGTCACCGGAGGCGGTAACGGACGTGGCCTTCGCCGACGCGAGGAACGGC
>JASHPP010000121.1 GCA_030038035.1 Trebonia sp. | reverse complement strand
CCGACATAACCCGGAAGAAGAACCTCAACCCCGAACGCCGGAACCGGACCTACCCCAGGGTCGTCAAGCGTGCCAGGCACAACTCCTACCGGGTCAGGAAACACGCCGACCACGGAACCCGCCACGACGGGCCGCCGACCATCGTGCTAGTCAACCTTCCGAGGGCAGCATGATCAACTTTGGCTAAGTGGCATTGGCCCTAGACCCCAACCAGCTAGCACTGGAGGAGCCATGTCAACCATCATCGCCCAGTCCGGCCAGGACGCGTGTGCCAACCTCGACGCGGTCGCGCGCCAGCGTGCGGACCGCCTGGCGAGGGCTACCGCCGAGGAGGTGGAGAAGGCGCTCGCGTTCTTGAGCGTGATCGACCCGGAGGCGTTCGAGATCGCGTTCAGCGCGGTCGCACCCGCCGCCGACGACCTGCCCGACGACGAGGCCGTTCCGCTCTGCCGGTTCTGCTGCACCACCGTAGGCATCTTCCCCAGGCACGGCCTCGGCTGGCAGCACTACCGCGGCGACGGAACCACGGTCGGCGCCCAGGAGATCTTCGACCCGGGCCACACTCCCGAAGTGGCCTGGTATGCCTCCGACGACCTGCGAGACGAGTTCTAACAGCCACCCCATCCGGAACATGTAGTGCCCGCCGGATCCCCCGGCGGGCACCACGTCTTCCGTGTCCAGTCCGCATGCGGCTCGTCACGATGCAGAGGAACGAACCGATGTGACTCCATCCCGCCCGCGTTCCCCCGGCATGGGGCGGTCTAGGCGCCCGACCAACGTAGGCAGCCACTCCTGAACCACGCCGAGCCAATGCCCGTACTCAATGTAGAAACCCAATGACGGCAGGGGACCGCCGGAGCGCAACCGAGATCTGGCAGTTGGCCGAGCGCACCGTGCTCAGTTCCCGCCGTCCGCACTTCGGTTCACGCTGGTAGTCGACCGGTGATGACATGTCACGATTATCAAGAACTGCCGCAGTCAACGTACTTCTCTGTCATGATGACACCGTGTCACCTGTCGGCGGCCTGACCCCGGAGAGTTCTCACTGGGGGTGGCCGGGAACAGTGGCAACAGGTTGCGGGTTCCCGCACGTCCACCGGTGCGATTCAGTGCGTCTGCCAGCGCCCGCGGCGATGACGGGATGCCAGGGATCGTCCGTGACTTCCTCGATTCTGCCTACCCGGTCGTTGCAGGCATGAGGCGGCACAACTGCACCATGCGCATAAGAAACGGCCCCTGCGCGAACGCGGGGGCCGTCGGGCCATGGGGCCTAACCCATGGCGGGGTACGGCGTTAGGCTACGACATCGCGGGCTGGAGCGCAAGGTGACTAGCGGGACAGGGCCGACCGAGCGGGTCGCGGCGTATATCGACGGGTTCAACCTGTACCACGGCCTCCATGAGAAAGGGCGGCGCTACCTCTGGCTGGACCTGGAAGGGCTGGCCCGAAGCCTGCTCAAGCCAGGCCAGCAGCTGGTCTCGGTACGCTACTTCACCGCACGCGTGCGTAACAACCCAGGTTCTGAGCAGCGTCAGCAGATGTACCTGAAGGCGCTTGCCGCCCATGGCAGCATGCTGGACATCAGGTACGGCAGGTTTCAGGAGAAGTCCATGAAATGCCGTAGGTGCGCAGGCACCTGGATCACGTACGAGGAGAAGGAGAGCGACGTGGCCCTCGCCGTCTCCCTGGTCGGCGACGGCGTGGCCGGGATATTCGACACCGCGCTCCTCATCTCCGCCGACAGCGACATGGCACCCGCCATTCGAGAACTCCGAAGCCGTCGGCCACAGGCGCGGGTTATCGCCGCACTCCCGCCGCACCGGAACTCGAACGACCTGAGGGCCGTCTGCGACGCAACGTTCACCATCGGCCTCACGAAAGTCCGCCAAGCGCAACTCCCGGAGACCGTCATGGACGGACCGCACCCCATCACCCGCCCCAGCTACTGGAAGTAGGACCGCCCGCGCGGCTTCGCCGGGATGGCTGAAGGGCATCGAGCGGGGGAGCAGGCAGCCGCCGCGGCTTCCCCTCCTGGTCAAGCTCGCCGAGGCGCTGGCAGTCGGGGACGTCGCGGTTCTCTCCGGCACAGACATCCGCGCTGGGCATTCTGCGGGTCGTCGGCCGCGGCGATGTCACATCGAGTTCCCGCTGCGTGACATCCGCACGCTGCTGGCGGTCGGCGAGTGGCGCCGCCTGCCCGCCCAGGTCCGCCAAGCGCTGCCCTCCACCGAGGACCTCAGCGCGACCGTGGCACGCACCGTCCGCGAAATCGAGTCAGCCGCCGCACGACCCGGGTTGTAAGGGAGCCGCGTCGCAGGCACGACCCGACGGCACGCCGGATTCAGCAGGCGCCCCGCCGGCTGTAGTGCCCCGCCGGGCTCCCGGCGGGGCACCCGGCCTCGCGCCGGGACCGGGCGCCTGGATGAACCGGGGTCACGGCCGGCCCGTTTCCCAGGGTGAGGTATTCGTCATTGGGTGCCGTCTCTGGGTGGTGAACGGTGCGGATCGACCGCCCAGCCGGGGCCGGGGAGGCTGACGATGCCGGTGCCCCCGATGCGCCCGTCCGCATCCGGTCAGCCGCCGACGTGCCGGATCCGTGGCCGGGCCGTGGTGAGAAGGCAGCCGGCGGTGACGCCCGCCCGGACCGGGCGCCTGCCGCCTTTGACGCGGCCCCGCAGACGAAACGGTCCCTGGCCAGCCGCGCGGCAGTCGATGCCGCTTACCGGCAGTACTCCATCGACCAGGGCTGCGCCCGCGTCGAGAAGCTGGAACGCGAGACAGTCACCCCGGCCATGCGCCGCATCGAAGCCGAAGACCCGGAGCGCCGTTTGGCCGGACTTGAGCACCGGCTGAAGGAGCGGTACCGCATCGAAGAGAAGGTCACCGAGGCGATTGAGGAACGGGGCCGCAGCGCGGAAGAAGCCATCGGGATGGTGAAGGACGCCATCCGCTACACGTTCTGCTACCCCGAGGACCGCTACACCGACGGCGTCTACGCCGACTGCGAGCGGCTTGAGAATGCAGGCTTCGGACCGTACGACCGCCGGAATTCGTGGGGCCACGACGAGTACAAAGGGATCAACAGCCGGTGGCGGATCCCCGAAAGCGGCCAGCTATTCGAGGTCCAGTTCCACACGGAGGCCAGCCTCGCGGCCAAGGAGGAGACGCATGGAGCTTACAAGCAGATACGGACCCTGCCCGAGGACGACGCGGAAGTAGCCCGGCTGCACGCCTACCAGCGTGAAGTCACGTCCAAGGTAGCGATTCCGCACGGTGCCCATGACGTCTCGGATTACCACCTGTAGGAGTTCGCGATGCCCGACAAGATCACCTACTACGCGATCGTCGATGACCTGAGCAGCCGGGAAGAACCAGCCGGAGTCCTGCGCCGTATCGAACACGACGACGGCGAACGCGACGAGGCGTTTACGCGCAGCCTGGAGTGGAAGCGAAGTGCGTCGCTCTACTCCTTCGAACGCGGCGACGCCGACGCGGAGTTCTACGAGATCAGTGAGGACGAGGCGAACCGGATCGTTGAGCGCATCCGCCGCTCGGTCATCGATGGTACGTCCCCTGGCGATCTGCCAGACGGGTTCTAGCAGGCACCCAGGAGCTGCCGGAAGCTCTCCCTGGTATCGGTCAGCTTGACCGGGTGACTGGCGAGCTCGTCGAGAAGCTCGTCGGCATCCCATGTGGATAGGTAGGCATAGCGTGCATTGAAGATGCCCGCCTCGGTGATCTGATAGGCGTCGTCGAAGTCGAGCAGCGCGTAGCCAATGATCTGGAACAACTCCTGAAGACCGAGGGACGGCTTGGCGGAGCTGGTCTTCAGATCGATAAGGAGCCCGGCCGCGATTAGGTCAGCATCGGCGTTCAGCAGCGCGGAGCCAGCGAACGTCGGTCCCAGAGCCCAGTAGCCCGATCGGGTGGCAAGCCGGGGGATGAGTACTGTCTCGAATACCCGGCGAAAGCTGCTGAGCTGGACAAGCGCCGCAAGAGGTGCAAGGTTGAGCACTTCATCGACCGAGGGTTGGCGGCTCAGGAACTGCCTCAGTGGCCCCGTGGCCACAGTCACCGGCCCAGCCCGGAATGCCTCGGTAAGAAGTGCCAGGAACCAGCACGCGCGGGCGAGCTGCTCCGGGTCCGCACGGCTGCCAGGTACGGGACCCATGAAGCCGTCACTATCCGTGGCCTCTAGGGCGTTGTCCCCCA
>JASHPP010000801.1 GCA_030038035.1 Trebonia sp. | reverse complement strand
CGGCATCGTGGTGCTCACCAGGCTGAACCCGGCGATGGTGGCGGTGGAACCGCGCCACGTCGGTCGCGCTGTGGATCCTCGTGCTCCGGTTGTACCTGTCCACCCGCACGCGCCGGCAGGGAGGGTCCGCTGACATTGGCGAAGCACGATCCGGCCACGGGCACGCGGTCGCTCCCGCGGCGTAACGGATCGATCCTGGCGGGCTGGCTGGCTAAAGTCCACCGGCCACGTTGTGTTTGTACGATGTCATTAGTAGAAAATAGGCGGAGGTGGTGATGTACTTCACTGACCGGGGCATCGAGGAGCTCGGCGAGCGGCGGGGCGAGGACCAGGTAACGCTCGGCTGGCTGGCCACCCGGCTCCAGGCCTTCGTCGACCTGCATCCGGAGTTCGACGTCCCGGTCGACCGGCTGGCAACCTGGCTGGCCCGCGCGGACGACGCGGACGACGCGGACGACGCGGACGACGATGACGAGGAGGACGAGGAGGGCGAGGAGGACGACAGCGGAATGGGGTCTCATGACTGGTAGCAAGATCGACGGGTTCCGGCTGGGGATCTACGTGTTCGAGGACGCCGAAGTGGTGGACTTCGCCGCGCCGTACGGGGTCTTCTCGGTTGCCCGCAGGTACGACCCAGCGCTGGATGTGTTCCTGGTGGCCGAGACCCTCCGGCCGGTACCGGCGCAGGCGGGGTTCACCGTGCTGCCGAACTACGACTTCGCCGCCCGCCCGGCGATGAACGCGTTCCTCATCCCTGGCGGGGCCGGGACCCGGCCGGAAACCTATAACGCGCGGCTGCATGAGTTCATCGGCGGGCTGCCGTCCGGGACGCTGCTGACCAGCGTCTGTACCGGCTCGTGGATCCTCGCCAGCGCGGGGCTGCTCGACGGGCTGCCTGCCACCAGCCGCAAGGAGCCTGACCGCGGCGAGGCACAGCCGCCGGGGATGGTGCCGATCGAGCGGCTGGCCAGCCTGGCACCGGCCTGCCATGTCAGCCGCGCCAGGGTGGTGGACGCCGGCCGGGTGATCACCGCGGCGGGGATCAGCGCGGGCATGGAGATGGGCTTCCACCTGCTGCGCCGGGCGGGGTACGACGAGGCATTCATCGACGACGTGGCCCGGGTCATGGAATACACCAAGGCCTACGACGTCTACCGCGATGACCGCGAAACGGCGGCGGCGTCGCCGGGCGCGGCATCATAGCCTTGCCAGCCGCGTTCTCCGTTCGGCATCGCCGACACCCACGCCCCTGACCCGCACTGATACAGCGGGCAGAGGCGGCCGGCGGCCTAGTACATGTCGTGGGTGAGCGCCCGCACGATCGCGACGAACAGCCTGCTCTTGTCCCGCTGTTCTGCCGGCAGCTCGCCGTAGGGGACCATGCAGGGATGGGTTTTCGCGCGGGAGTCCTTCTCCGGGCCGTACGTCCAGCCGTGCGCTGCCTTGTCGCGCAGCCATGCCTCGTGCAGCGTGGCCGTCGTCACGCCGTCCCGCGCGTAGGCCACGTTGTCGATCGCGCCTTGCCGGATCTCGCCCGTTTCCGAGTCCCAGGGCAGGGACGGCGCCGGGTCGCCCTGGATGCGCTGCAACTCGGCGTTCGCCGCGTGGATGACGCGGGCTATCTCCTCGTCGGTGTACTTCCTCATACCCGGCAACCCTACGAAGGCGGGACTTTTCGTCAAGACAGGTGAGCCGGCAAGCGTGATGCCCTGAGTCCGCGTGCGGCCGAGGCACCCCGCCACTGGTTCTATCGTGTCCTTTCAGCCGCCGGCTCATGGGCATAGGCATCCTTGCCTGCTGTCAGCCGGGCGACGCACAGGCTGGGCTCGACGAACGGATCTAGCCGCTCGGCGGTGAGCGGGGCGCGCATCCGGGTCAGCGCCCCCCGCATCAGCCCCAGATGGAGCGAGCAAATGACGTCTTTGTGGTGCTGCGCCACCTCGCGGAACGGGCACTGCCGCAGGCAGAGCCGGTACTCTCCGTCGCGGTCACCGGCCTGCACTTGCGGCGCGAAGCCCAGGCCCTCCATGATCGCCGTGAGCTTCGCGATCGCCTCCGCGGCGCTCAGCCGCCGGTACGGCGGCGGCTGCTCGGTGAGATAGCCGCCCCACTCGCGCCCGGCCTCCTCCGCGGCCCTGCCCGGCTCCGGCATGGTGGCGGCCATCAGGCTGGTGAGCATCTCTGCCAGCAGCCGGTAGCGCCGCTGCCCGGCGGGACCGCCGGCGACCGTCTGGTATCCGATCCTGGGTCTGCCGGGCGTCTCCCGGTCTTCTGTCTCACGCGTGGCCAGGCCGGCCTCCACCAGTGCCTCAAGGTGGAACCGCGCCGTATTCCGATGCAGCCCCGTCCGCTGCGCGACCTCCCGGACGCCGAGCGGGCCGTCGGCGGCGCGCAGCATGTCCAGCACGCTGGTGCGGCTGCGGCCGAGCGGGGACGTATCCTCAGGCGCGAGGAGCTGCTCGGTATCCATATGATTATTTTATATCACTATCTGTAGTAGAAATTAAGCTAACAGTGCGCTCGACGGCCCGCCGGCCCACCGCGACCCCGGCCCACCGCGACCCCGGCCCGGCTCGGCCCGGCAGGTCGGCTCGCTGGCTGGCCAGGTACGAGCACGGGCGGCTGAAATCCCCGTAACCGGCTACCGTCATCCGGCCTCCTCCAGATCCATCGGCACTCGGGGCGGCTACCCCCGCGGTGGGAGGGCGCCGACAAACGGCGTGTCGGCACCTGCCACGCCGAGCTTGGCCGCGCCGCCCGGTGAGCCGAGCGGCTCGGCGCGGCCGGGTAGCGGCTCGGCGAAGAACCGCGCGTTCTCCCCGGCGTACACCCGCAATTGGCCGGGCAGGTCATCCTCGTAGTAGATCGCCTCCACCGGGCACA
>JASHPP010000800.1 GCA_030038035.1 Trebonia sp. | reverse complement strand
TGGCGGGTGAAGTCGAACTCGACCTCCGCGCCGCCGCCCGGGTACGGCATCAGGGAGGTGCTCAGCCCGCGGACGGTGACGTACAGCGTGCAACTCCACCAGTGATTCGTCCGCGGGGCGAGCGCGAGCCGCGTCTTGCCGACGATCTGGGTCCACAGGTGCACGGTGTCCCGGGTGGGCTGCCACTGCTCCAGCGGAACGCTCGGCCAGCTCATAGCCATGACCGCGATCCTAACCGGGCGCGGGCGCCTTACGAGGGCGCCGGGACGAACTCCACGATCTCGCCCGCCAGCGGCCGCAGCACCGCGACTACCCCGCTCACCTGGCCGTCCTCATCGTGCAGCAGCCCGAGACTCATGCCGAGCGCGCGCCGTGTGCCGGACGCGTCGGCCGCTTCGACGCGGGCCACGGCGCCGCCATGGGCGAGCCGGCCGCTGCTCATCGCGGCCTCGAACCCGGCGACGTGCCGCGGCGCGTACTCGGCGGGGACGATCAGCGCCAGCGACTGCCCGACGGCTTCCTTCTCGCTGTGCCCGAAGAGCCGCTCCGCGGCCCCGTTCCAGGACGTGATCTTCCCGGTCCTGTCGGCGGTGACGATCACGTCGCCGGCCGCGGCGACCGCTTGGGCCGCCAGCTCTGGTTCAACGCTCATGGGTGTCCTCCCCGCCGGGCGATGGCTTGCCCGCGTCTCGCTGTCACGGTCGTGGTGTCCAGGCCCGCGAAACCGCTGGCGTGGCGGACCGCGTCCGAGCCCACTCCGGTGGCTGTTATACCCGCCCGGCGTCTAGTCCCGACACGGCCCGCGGCTAACCCGCGGCGGAGAGCCGGCCTGCCCGGGCCAGCGCCGCCTGCGCCTCCCTGGCGATCAGACCGACGAGATCGGCGGCCGGGGTCACCTCGGTGATCAGGTCGATCGCCTCGCTCGCCCACACCGTGGCCACCGCCTCCTCGCCCCGGGCGAGGGCCGCCCGGTATTCGCCCTTGGCGGCCTCGTCCCGGTCAAATTCGTCCTCGTGGCCGCGCCACCTCTCCAGGAGCACGTTGGTGAGCGCGCGGCCGGGGTAGCGCGCCGGCCACGGCGCGCCGCGGGCGATGTCGGGCAGCCGGCTGCGCTCGGTGTCCTCGCCGCCGCGGTCGAGGATCGCCTTGACCTCCCGCGGGGCGATGAGGGCCTCCGGGGTGGCCAGGAAGCGGGTCCCGATGAGCGCCCCGGCCGCGCCGAGCGCGAGCGCCGCCGCCAGCCCGCGTCCCTCGGCGATCCCGCCCGCGGCGAGCACCGGCGTCGGCGCGGCGAGGTCGACGACGACCGGCACGAAGGGCAGCGTCGCCCGCCTGCCGCTGTGACCGCCAGCCTCCGTGCCCTGCGCGACGATGACGTCGGCGCCCACGTCGACGGCCTCGCGCGCCTCGTCAAGGTCGGTGACCTGGATGATCAGCTTCACCCCGGCCCGCCGCACCGGCTCCGCGAGCGGGCGGGGGTCGCCGAACGACAGCAAGACCGCGTCCGGGCGGTGGGCCAGCGCCCGTTCGACCAAGTCCGGGCCGACGGCCCAGGACAGGAAGCCGACACCCCACGGCCTGTCGGTCCGCTCGGCGGCGATCGCCAGCTCGCGGTCGAGCCAGTCGGCGTCGGCCCGCCCGCCGCCGACAAGCCCGAGGCCGCCGCCGTTGGACACGGCGGCGGCGAGCGCGCCGCCGGCGGCGCCGCCCATGGGCGCGGAGACGATCGGGTACTGGACGCGGAAGAGCTCGGTCAACGGAGTCAGCCACGACATGTCACGCGCACGCTCCTCCCTGGGCTCGCACAGCAGTCTACGGCCCGGCCGGGGCCGGGCCGTAGACCAGCGAACCCCGGGTAGCCGCGGGCGGCGGGCTTACGCTGGGGACGTGGGGGAGGACCTGCCCGGCGGGGCCGGGGCCCGCGCCGCGCGACCGCGGCCCGGCGGCACCTGGGGGTCCGCGCTGACCACGGCCGAGTTCGCCGCCATCCGCGCCGCGGGCTTCGAACCCGTCGGCCAGGTGATCGGCGCGGCCGTCTACGCCGCCGGGTCCGCCAGCTGGTCCAGCTGCCCGGGGGCGTGGGGCCCGGCCGGACCAGGCGCGGGCGCTCAGGGGTCGCTCGGGCCGCTCGTGCAGGCCATGTACCAGGCCCGGCAGGCGGCCATCGAGCGGATGGCCGCGCAGTGCGCCGCGCTTGGCGGGCACGGGGTGGTGGGCGTGCGGCTGGCCCGCGGAACCTTCACCCTCGGCGGGCTTGAGTTCACCGCCATCGGCACGGCCGTGCGTGCTCCGGGCGCCGCCCGCGGGCGGCGGGCGCCTTTCACCTGCGACCTGTCCGGGCAGGACTTCGCCAAGCTGATCATGGCCGGCTGGGTGCCGGCGGGGCTGGCGCTCGGCATCGCGATGGGGTCCAGGCACGATGACCGGGCGACCACCCGCCAGGCCCGCCGGTGGTCGGGCAACGCCGAGGTCGCCGGCTGGACCGCCCTGGTCGGCCAGTGCCGCCACGAGGCCAGGAACAAGCTGGCGGGCGACGTCAGGCGGCTCGGCGGCGAGGGCGTGGTGATCGCCGCCATGCAGCTGCGGGTGCGGGAACGTGACTGCCCCGTCGCGGTAGGCCGCCGCGACCACATCGTTGAGGCGACGCTCGTCGGCACGGCCATCGCCGCGTTCGCCCGCACGGGCCAGCCTCCGGCGCTGGCCGTGATGTCGCTCGGCCCCCGGAGCCGCCAGACGGCCAGGGGCCCGGCGGACTGAGCGAGGGACGCGCCCTCCGTCGAATGTCCTGTTCCGGGTACCCGATTTCCGCGCCCACGCCAGGTAATGTGGCCTGGTGAGCCAGGAGAGCGCGGCGTGGCGCGAGCCGGGGCCGCTGCGGCTGGGCGCCAGCGAGTTCCCGCCCGCGCGCATGCTCGTGATGGCGATCGTCAACCGCACGCCTGACTCGTTCTACCGGCCTGGGGTGACCTGGGACTTCGGGGTGGCGCTCGGCCGCGCGCACGAGGTCGTCGCCGAAGGCGCGGACATCCTCGATGTCGGCGGCGTGGCGGCCAGGCCAGGGGACGAGGTCACCGTCGGGGAGGAGATCAAGCGCGTCGTCCCGTTCATCGGGGCGGTCCGCAGCGCCTATCCCGAGCTCGTGATCAGCGTCGACACCTGGCGGCAGGAGGTGGCCAGGGCCGTGTGCGAGGCCGGAGCCGACGTGCTGAACGACACATGGAGCGGCTGGGATCCGAAGCTGGCGGAGGTGGCGGCCGAGTTCGGCGCGGGGCTTGTGTGCTCGCACGTAGGCGGGCTGCTGCCGCGGACCAGGCCGTTCCGCGTGGCGTACCCGGACGTGGTGGCGGACGTGCTCGAGCGGACGCTGGCGCTGGCCGGGCGGGCGCTGCGGGCCGGCGTGGACCCGGCGCGGATCATCATCGACCCGGCGCACGACTTCGGCAAGAACACCTGGCACTCGCTGGAGGTCACCAGGCGGCTCGGCGAGCTGACCGCGACCGGCTGGCCGGTCCTGCTGTCCGCGTCCCGCAAGGACTTCGTCGGGGAAACGCTGGGCGTGGCCATCGAGGACCGGCTGCCTGGCACGCTCGCGGTCACCGCGGTGGGCGCCTGGCTGGGCGCGCGGATCTTCCGCGCCCACGACGTGCGGCAGACCCGGCAGGCGCTCGACATGGTGGCCGCGGTCAAGGGCGACCTGATGCCGGCCCGGACCGTGCGGGGACTTGCGTGACCGACCCCTGACGGGGAAGGTTAACAGGGAAGGGAGGCGGCATGGCAGCCAAGCCCGTGGTCGTTGCCGTAGATGGTTCGCAGGGATCGCTGTGCGCGGTGGAGTGGGCAGCGGCGGATGCGGTACGCCGCGCCTCGCCGCTGCGGATCGTGTCAGTCCCCGCCATGCCGCCGCGGATGCAGGCCGACGACCTGCCCACGCCGACCGTCGCGGACGAACTGCGTGACTTCTCCGAGCAGGCGCTCGCAACGGGCCTTGCCAGGGCCAGGGATATCGCGCCGGACCTGGTCATCGAAACTCACCTGCTGTCAGGGCCGCCGGCGCTCGCGGTCGCGGGCAGCGGCGCCGACGCGCTGGTCGTCGTCGTCGGCGCACGCGGGATCGGCGAGTTCGCCGCGATGCTCCTCGGCTCGGTCAGCAGGTACGCGGCCACCCACTCCTCGAGCCCGGTGGTCGTGGTCCGGGGGGACTTGGCGGCCGTGCATGGCCAGATCGTCGTCGGGGTTCGTGACCCGCACGAGGCCGCCGAGGCCTTGGTGTTCGCCTTCGAGGAGGCCGCGCTGCGCGGCGCCGGCCTGGTAGCCATCCGGTCCTCGCACGGGGCCCCGCACGCCCGCGCCGGGCAGCCCCCTGGGCAGGCCGATGGGAGCCTTTCTGAGTTCCTGAACGGATGGCGCGGCAAGTATCCCGCCGTGGCCGTCCGGCAGGAGGTCGTGCGCGAGCATCCCGCGCAGGTGCTCGCCGAGTACTCGGCGCGCGCGGACCTGGTCGTGATCGGCAGGCACGGCGGATCCCGCGCGCGCACCGCCGTCGGGTCGGTCCAGCACGCGCTGCTCAGCCACGCCCACGGGCCCGTCGCGATCGTCCCCTCCGAGGAGGGCTGACGCGCGCTGCCCGCGGTGTTACTGGTAGGAGATCATCACCGGCGTGGGGGTCTCCGCCATCGTCTCGGCGGGAGTGAGCATCGGGTGGTCTTTGACGTAGAAGTTCTTCCACCCGAAGAACACCCCCGGCGGCGCCGCCGCCGTGACGGCGTCCCACGTCTGCTGCTTGTCCGCCGGCGTGCCCTGCCCGTCCATGTGGATGACGATCGCCAGGTCGTCATCGTGTGTGTTGATGTCCTGCTCACCGGACAGCATCGACAGCATGAACTGGTGCAGCACCAGCACCTTCTGCGGGAGGTGGTCGCGGGCCGTCAGGGCGGCCAGCCAGCTGATCACGGCGTTGACCTGGGCGGCGCTGACGCTGCCGATCTGCTGCAGCGGGAGCTGGTTCGGCTGCAGCTTCCATTCAGGGTCAAGCGCCAGCCCCACGTCCGGCAGCGCAAGCAGCGACTGGTAGTACCGGGCCTGGGCGAGCAGGCTCGCGCGTCCGGCCTGCAGGTCGAGGATGACGTACATCCCGGCGGCATTCGCCTGCCGCACCCACGGCAGCAGCGAGGACACGGGCGATTCGTAGGAGTAGGTGCCGTCCGGGCCGGGACTGGCCTGCGCCACCGTGGCGATGATCTCGAAGGTGGGGATGACGGGCACCTGGCTGAGCGGCCGGTACTGGGCCGCCACCTGCTGGGCGCGGGCGATGCTCGCCGGCAGGTCCTGCTCGCCGAGCGCGCCAAGGGACGGGGCGCCGGGGTGACCGTAGAGCGCGACCAGGCGGTGTCCAGGGAAAAGGACCTGCCCGCCGCCGGGCAGCTGCGTTCCGGTCTCCGCCACGGCCACCCGGGATGCCAGCCGGCCGGCCGGCCCGAACCCGCCCCCGAGGGCCACGATCTCGCGGGGGCGCAGCGCGGCCAGCGCCTCGATGGCGGTCGGGTCAGCCCGCGGGTCGTAGCCGTCGACGTCCACGATCCGCGCGCCGGCCACGCCCGCCGTGGTCAGCACGGCCTCGTCGGCAGCGTCCTGGCCGGTGGCGGCCAGGAGCCCGGGACCGGTGTTGAGGAGCACCGCGACGCTGCGCAGCGGCGTCGGCACCCCGGTCGCGGGCAGGTCGCCGGCGCGGGTGACGACCTTCACCCCTGGCAGCCGCGCCGCCAGCGCCGCAGGTGCCACGCCCACCGCGAGAACCCTGCTCGGGTGCAGGTCCCTGATCTCCGTGAGCAACGGCTTGCTCACCGTGGCGGTGGTAAGCAGCAGCGGCGCATGAGCCGCCACCGCCGCCTTCTCGGCTGCCGTCAGCGCGCTGCCCTTGCTGGCGGCCACGACCACGACGGGGGCGAAGCTGAACAACCGCGCCGCGAACGAGGTGGTGATCGCGCTGGGGGTGGTGCCGGCGAGCACGGACACGGCCGGCGGCACCCGCGTCTGGGCGGCCGGCGGCCCGGACGCGCCTCCCGCGCCCGCCTGCCACGCGCCCGCTGCCTCCAGCGCGGCCGGAGCCGCGGTGCAGGCGGTCACGGCGGCCGCAGCGGCGCACAGCAGGGCGCCCGCGACTCGCTTGCGGGCAGGGGGGGTTAGTCGTGGCACGTTCACGGCCTTCCGTATCAACAGCGGCCAGCGGATTCCAGCCAGTACAGTGACTCTTCGAAGCAGAACGATAACCCTTCGCATAGGAGTGATCCGTGTATTCACGCGCGACACGCGACAGGTTATGGGCTGCCGTGACCTGCGCGTGTGCTGGTTAACGATCTGTTGGCCCAGGATGGGGAGAATGTCCTCGGGATCCACGTTGTCAAAGACGAGGCAGCGCGGGATTTGGTTGGGCGCCGCCGTCAGGCGGCTCCCCGGCCGTTACCGTTTCCAGACGCGGGCGCTGGCCAGCGCCGCTCCTTCGGCGAGGGCGGCGAGTTTGGCCCAGCCGAGTTCGGGGTGGATGCGGGAACCGAATCCGCAGTCGGCGCCGGCGATGACGTTCTCCGGGCCGACCCGGTCGGTGTAGCGCGCGATGCGCTCGGCGACCAGTTCGGGGTGCTCGATCAGGTTGGTCGCGTGCGTTACGACGCCGGGGATGAGGATCTTGCCCGCGGGCAGCCTGACGTCCTCCCACAGGTGGTACTCGTGCTCGTGCCGCGAGTTCGCCGCCTCGATCAGGTATGCCCCGGCCGTCACCTGGAGCATGATGTCGGCGATCGCCGCGAGCGGGATGTCGTTCGCGTGCGGCCCGTGCCAGCTGCCCCAGCACAGGTGATACCTGATCCTGTCCTCGGGCAGGCCGGCGAGGGCGTGGTTGAGCACCTCGATGCTCGTGCGGGCGTAGCGGCGGTAAGAGTCCAGGTCGTACTCGGGGGAGCGGTCCCACGTGGCCGGCACCCAGGCGTCGTCCACCTGCAGGAGGTACCCGGCGTCGATGATCGCCCGGTATTCGTCGCTGAGGGCGTCGGCGAGCGCCCGCGTCATGTCGTCACGGGTGGGGTAATACTCGTTCTCCAGGCCGACCTCGACGCTGGCCGGCGCCACGACCGGCAGGAACGCTTCCGTCGCGGGGGTCTGCGCCAGCGCGTCCCGCAGGTTCGCGATGTCGCGCCGCACGGCTTCCGGCCGGTAGCGGAGCGGGCCGGTGACGACGGGCTGGGTGAGCGAAGAGCTGAAGAAGTAGCTGTCCTCCATGTACCCGAACAGGCTGGCGTTGGCGTCCGCCCACGCGTAGAAGCCGGGGAACTGGTCCCGGTCGCGCCCCTTGAGGAGCGGCTCCGCGTCCGCGGGCCAGTCCCGTCCCTCGATGCCGTCCAGCCGGTCGCGGACGTACCACGACCAGAGCGTCTTGCCGAATTCGCCGTCGTCAACGACGTCGATTCCCGTCGCCACCTGGCGGGCGACGACCTCGCCGACCGCGGTGCGCAGGTCCTTGAGGACCTCCGGCGCCCACTGGCCGTGCTCCGCCATCGCCTTCGACAGCCCCTGCGGCCGCTGCAGGGCTCCCACGTGCGTGGTCAGGATCCGGTCAATGCTTCGTTGCATCGCAACCCCCTCTCCGGGCGGGAACCCCGGCCCCGGCGTGTGGGCGGCCTACCCGCTGACCACCTGCGGTACGGATACGGCCTTGAGGCCGTCGACGCCGAATTCCAGGCCGTAGCCGGAGTGCTTCGCGCCGCCGAACGGGATCCTCGGGTCCACGCCGCCGTGACTGTTCAGCCACACCGTGCCCGCCTGCAGCCGGACCCCGATCTCGCGGGCCTTGTCCCGGTCGGCGGACCAGACGGAGGCCCCTAGGCCGACGTCGACGCCGTTGGCCCACTCGACGGCCTGCTCGACGTCGGTGTACCGGATGATCGGCAGCGCGGGGCCGAACTGCTCCTCCTGGACCAGCGGGGCGGAGTTGTCGATGTCGGCCACGAGCGTCTTCGGGTAGAAGAACCCGGGCGCGCCGGGGTCGGGGTCGCCGCCCATGACGATCCGCGCGCCGCGCGCCTTGGCGTCCTCCACGAGCCGGTTGACGACGTTCCACTGCATCTTGTTCTGCAGCGGGCCGAGGAGGTTGCCCTCGTCGAGGCCGACGCCCATCGGTATCTTGGCGGTCATGCCCGCCAGCGCGTCCACGACCTCGTCGTAGATGGCGTCGGCGACGTAGAGCCGCTTCAGCGCCGCGCACGTCTGCCCGTTGTTGATGAACGCGCCCCAGAACAGCCCTTCCGCGATCGCCTGGGGGTCGGCGTCCGGCAGCACGATGCCGGCGTCGTTGCCGCCGAGCTCGAGCGTGAGGCGCGACAGGTTCCCCGCGGATGCCTCGACGACCTTCATGCCGGTCTTCACCGACCCGGTGAACATCACCTTGCCCACGCGCCGGTCGCGGACGAGCGCCTCCCCGACGTCGCCTGCGCCCGCGATCACGGTCAGCACGCCTGCCGGCAGCACTTCGCCGATGACTTCCGCGACGGCCAGGCCGCTGAGCGTGGTGTACTCGCTTGGCTTCTGCACCACCGTGTTGCCCATCCGCAGCGAGGGCGCGATCTGCCAGACCGCGATGATCATCGGCCAGTTCCACGGGGTGATCGCGCCCACGACGCCGATTGGCCGGTAGTGCAGCTCGGCGTGGTTCGTGCCGTCGTCGACGAGCACCTCAACCGGCAACGGCGTGTTCGCGGTGGACCGCAGCCAGATCGCGCAGGCCTGGACCTCGAAACGCGCGCCGAGGCCGTTGAGGGTCTTGCCCTGCTCGCGGCTGACCACGTAGGCGAGCTCTTCGGCGTGCGCCTCGATGTTGTCCGCCGCGCGCAGCAGCAGCGCGACGCGCTCCTCGTCGCTGCGGGCGGCCCAGGCGGGCTGCGCGGCGACGGCCTTGTCCACCGCCGCCGCCACGTCGCCTGGGTGGGCGAACTCGACGTGCCCGATAACCTCGCCGGTCGCCGGGTCCTTGATCTTCGTGCCGCTCGGCGCGCTGACGCGGCTGAGCAGGGCCTCGCGTGCTTCCATTGGGCCTCCTGGGAAAAGTCCTAGTAACAGTGTGACTACATGGGCGGCCCGCCGAACGTCAAGTTCCTGACTTATTTCAGGCCGCGAGCACGTCGGGCGAGGTCGCGTCGTAGCTGGCGAGCCAGCCCGCGCCGCGCCCCTCCGGGTCGCGCCGGTTCAGCCGCCGCCGCACGGCGATCGAAAGATCGCGCCGCAAGGCGGCCCACCGGGACGGCAGGTGGTTGCTCAGCCCCCGCTCGCGGGCGGTGAGCACCACCCGGCTCGCCCGCGGCCGGCGGGTCCGCTCGTACCGGGCCAGGCCGGTGACCGGATCGGCGGCCTCCGCCGTCAGCGCCGTCGCCAGCACCGCGCCGTCCTCCAGCGCCTGGCAGGCGCCCTGCCCGAGGTAGGGGAGCATCGGGTGCGCCGCGTCGCCGAGGAGCGTGACCCGGCCGCGCGTCCACTGCGGGATCGGGTCGCGGTCGTACAGCGCCCACTTGTACCAGGTGTCCCCGCCGGCGAACAGGCGCAGCAGGGACTCGTGCCAGCCGGCGTAGCGCTCGAGCACCTCGGCGCGGCTGCACTCGGTGATCCACGACTCGTGGCGGTAGCCGTCGTCGTCGTAGTGGGCGACGACGTTGATCAGCTCCTCGCCGCGCAGCGGGTACAGCACGATCGTGCCGTGCGGGCCGAGCCACTGGCCGTTGTCGGACGACGGCCGCATGCCGGGGACGGCCGCGGCAGGGATGACGCTGCGGTAGCAGATCTTGCCGGTGAACCGGGGGGCGTCCGGGCCGAACAGCGAGGCGCGCACCGCCGAGTGGATGCCGTCGGCGCCCACGATGATGTCGGCCTCGATCTCGCTGCCGTCGGCGAAGCGGGCGACCGCGACGTCGCCGTCTGGCAGCACCCCCACACACCGCTTGCCCAGCGTCACGACGCCCTCGGGCACCGCGTCGGCGAGCACGTCGAGCAGGTCGGCCCGGTGCACGGTCGCGCTCTCCAGGCCGAACAGGGCGGCTTGCTGCTTCCGGCTCGTCTTCGAGATCACCCGGCCCTTCCAGTTGCGGGTGACCGCGTACTCCGACCGCCCCGCGATCTTGCGGACGCCGTCCTCCACGCCGATCGCGCGCAGCACCCGCATCGCGTTGGCATGCAGTGCGACGCCGGCGCCGATCTCCCTGAGCTCGGCGGCCGCCTCGTAGACCGCCACCTCGATCCCCGCCTGCGACAGCGCGTTCGCCGCCGTCAGCCCGCCGATGCCGCCACCGATGATCGCGACACGTGTCATGGGGCCGCCTCCCTCTCCTGGTCGCTTCCCAGCATGTCAGTTTCCGCCCGGACGTGAAACCAGCCGTTGACTCATCCGGCGGGCGCCTGGTGTGATCATCGGGTGACGGCTGCATCGATCGCTGACGGTTCCGGGCCGGTTATCGGGCCGCCGCCTCCGTTCGACGCCGAACTGGCGCCCGCCCTCGCGGCGCTGGCCGAGCGCGGGCGCGTCGAATTCTCGCTCGACATGATCCCGGTGCTGCGCCAGGGGCCGCCGCCGGTCCCGCCGCCCACCGACGAGGACCTGCGGCGCGGCGGCAGGTTCGAGCTGAGCACGCGGCTGGTGCCCGGCCCGGCGGGGGCCCCCGAGGTGCCGCTGCTGATCTGCCGGCCCGCCGGCGCCGCGGCCGCGGTCCCTGTCGCCTGCGTCTATCACATCCACGGCGGCGGGATGATCCTCGGCGACAACCGGACCGGCCTGCCGGGGACACTGCAGCACGCCGAGCAGCTCCAGCTGGCGGTCGTGTCGGTGGACTACCGGCTCGCGCCAGAGACCCCGCACCCCGGACCGGTCGAAGACTGCTACGCGGGCCTGGCCTGGACCGTGTCGCACGCCGATGAGCTCGGCATCGACCCGGCCCGCGTCATCGTCGCCGGCGGGAGCGCGGGCGGCGGCCTGGCGGCGGCGGTGGCCCTGCTGGCCAGGGACCGGGGCGGCCCCGCGCTGGCCGGGCAGCAGCTCATGTGCCCGATGCTCGATGACCGCAACGACACACGGTCGTCGTGGCAGATGGCAGGGATCGGGGTCTGGGACCGAGCGGCGAACGAGGTGGGCTGGACGGCGCTGCTCGGCGCGGCCCGCGGCGGCCCCGACGTGTCCCCGTACGCCGCGCCCGCCCGCGCCACAGACTTGTCCGGACTGCCGCCCGCGTTCATCGACGTTGGCTCGGCGGAGACCTTCAGGGACGAGGACGTGGCCTACGCGACCCGGATCTGGCAGGCCGGCGGGGTAGCCGAGCTGCACGTGTGGCCGGGCGGGTACCACGGCTTCGCCGGCCTCGCGCCCACCGCGGCCCTGTCCCGCGCCGCCGTGGCGGCGCAGCTGAGCTGGCTGCGGCGCCTGCTCGGCTGAGCAAGCTGAGCAAGCTGAGCCAGGAGAGGAGAACGGCTCGTGAGCGCTCCCGTAGACAACGGCGTCGTGCCGCCCGGGCTGTCGGCCGGGGAGTTCGAGGCGGCGCTGCGCGCGTTCGCCGCGGCCCTCGGCGGCGACGCCGTGCTGCGGGCCGATGCGGCCGCCGGCCGGGTCGCTGAATTCCGCGACCCGTACAGCTTCCCCGGGTGGGACGAGCACTGGCCGTCGGCGGTCGTGGCGCCTGGCAGCGTCGAGGAGGTCCAGGAGGTCGTGCGGATCGCCCGCCGGCACCGGGTGCCGCTGTGGACGACCTCCATGGGCAAGAACAACGCCTACGGCGGGCCCGCGCCACGGGTCCGCGGCAGCGTGGTCGTCAGCATGCGCCGGATGAACCGCGTCCTCGACGTGCACGAGGAGCTCGCCTACGCGGTCGTCGAGCCTGGCGTCAGCTTCTTCGACCTGTACGCCGAGCTGCGCCGGCGCGGCAGCGCGCTGTGGGCGTCGATCCCCGACCTCGGCTGGGGCAGCGTCGTCGGCAACACGCTCGACCACGGCGTCGGCTACCTGCCCGGCGGCGACCACGCCGCCAGCCAGTGCGGCATCGAGGTCGTGCTGGCCAGCGCCGAGGTGGTCCGCACCGGGATGGGCGCGATGGCCGGGAACCCGGCCTGGCACGCGCACCGGCGGGGGTTCGGGCCGGCGCTCGATTCGCTGTTCATGCAGTCGAACTTCGGCATCGTCACCAAGATGGGCAAGTGGCTCACGCCGCGCCCCGAGGTCTACGCGCCGGTCGAGGTCCATGCCCCTCGCGAATCCGACCTCGAGGCGATCATCGACACGATGCGCCCGCTGCTGCTCGACGGCACGGTCACGAACGTGCCGCTGCTCGGCACGCTGGTGGGGGCGGCCTCAATGACCAGGCCCCGCGCCGCCTGGCAGGCCGGGGACGGCCCGCTGCCCGCGTCGTTCTACGCGGCCGCCGCCGACGAGCTTGGCCTGGGCTACTGGAACCTGCGGCTGGCGCTGTACGGGCCAGCCGCGATCGTCGACGCCCAGCTCGCCCGGGTGCGGGCGGCGTTCGCCGCCGGGGTTCCCGGCGCCTGGGTCAGCGCCAGGAAGATCGCAGGCACGGACGTCAGCGAGGAGACGGTGACCACGCACCCCGAGCGGGTGCAGGCGGGGATCCCCGGGCTGGCCCTGCTCGACAGCCTGCAGTGGTGGGGCGGCATCGGCGGTCACCTGGACTTCTCGCCGGTCGCGCCGCTGCAGGGCCGCCACGCGCGGGCGCTGACCCGGCTGCTGCGGCCGGAGATCGAGCGGGCCGGCCTGGACTTCTGGCCCGGCACGATCATGACGCCGCGGTCGTTCTACTTCGTCTGCCCGCTGCTGTACGACACGACGAACGAGGCGCAGGCGCGGGCCGCCTACGACGTGTACCGGCGGCTCGTGCGGATCACCGGCGAGGCGGGCTACGGCCTGTACCGCGGGCACATCGAGTTCATGGACGAGATCGCCGCGCAGTACGGCTGGGGCGAGCACGCGCTGCTGCGGCTGTACGAGACGCTCAAGGACGCGCTCGACCCGGACGGCATCCTGTCGCCGGGAAAGCAGGGCATCTGGCCCCGAGGGATGCGCGCCGCCGGTCAGGGAGACGCGTGACTGGTGACCGGCAGGATGACGGCCGAGGGGCGGGCCGGGTCGTGGTAGACCTCCTGGCGCGCCGCGGCGAGCGTCGTGGCGGTGGCGAGCGGCTCGCCCGTGCCAGTGTTGCGGGCGTAGCGGGGGTGGGCGCCGCTGGAGACCTGCAGCCGTAGCCGGTGGCCGGCCAGGAAGCGGTGGGCGGTGGGCCACAGGGCGATCTCTGCCCGGATGACGCCGTCGGCGCCTGCTGGCGGGCTTGCCGGCGTCAGCCGGGCCAGGGCGTCGCAGATGTTGGTGGACCGGCCGGTGGGGTCGACGTCGCAGAGCCTGGCGAAGAAGTCGGTGTGCTGGCGGCTGGACCGTACGAACAGTTCCGCGGTCACCTGGCCGATGATCTCCACGTCCGCCTCGATAGGCCGGCTGGTGTAGGTGAGCACGTCGGGGCGGGACTCCAGCTGCCGGTTGTCGGGCTGCGCGTCGCCCTGGTGGTCCGCGGGGCCGCCGACGCTCGGGGTCGGGTCGGCCGGGTCATACGTGTAGCCGTCCGGCTCGCCGGGCCCGGGCGGGGCCGGGTCGAGGCGGTGCGCCGGGTGCAGGTGCCAGCGCTGCTGCCGGGCCGGCGGTGGCCAGCCCGGGAGGTCACGCCATTCGCCGCAGCCGCCGACGAAGATCCGCACGGGTGCGGGCCGCAGCTGGCTGCGGTCGTCGAGCAGGTAGGCGCGCAGCCACGCCAGCGTGTCGCGGACCGATGCCCCGATGACCTGCTGGTCGGTGTGCCGCCACGGCCCGATCAGCAGGTACGGGTCGTGACCGGCCTTGACCAGGGCGGCGTAGTCGGCGAGCATGCCCGGCAGGAACACGTCCCGCCAGCCGCCGACGAAGCTCACAGGGGCGGTCACCTCGGGCACGCCGTCGCTGGAGCCGCGGCCGGCCCAGTACGGGTCGGCTGGCTTGTCGTGGGCCAGCCAGTCCTGCCAGTAGCTGACCCGGTGCCCGGTGGCGAGCCGGTCGAGGTCGCCAAGCGGCAGCCGGTCAAGCAGCGGCCCCAGCCGGCGGCGGGCCTGGCCCTGCCGCAGCAGCCCGAGCGGCCGTTCCTGGTGGGCGACCTGGTCGACCCACCCGAGCATCGTTTCCAGCGAGAACGCCCCGCCCTGGTAGATCGCCCCGGCCACGTCGGAGGTGGTGATCTGCGCGGCGATGGCCTTCAAGTCCTGACCGGCCTGCGCGGCGATCGCCCACTGCACGATGCCCAGGTAGCTCGGCCCGGCGGTCGCGAACGCCCCCGGGTACCAGGGCTGGTCCTTCAGCCACGCCACCGTGGCCAGCCCGTCGGCGCGTTCGTTGAACGGGTCGAGGCTGCCGCCTGAACCGAACGTGCCGCGGCAGCTTTGCACGAGCACCTGGAACCCGCGTTCGGCCAGCAGCCTGCCGTACGCGAGCCCGAACGGCCCCCGCCGCCCGTACGGCGAGCGGACCAGGACAAGCGGCCGCCGCGGCCCGGGCGGTGCATACCTGTCAGCAAGCAGCACCACGCCGTCGGGCATCGGAACGGCGAGGTCCCGCTGCACCGCGACGCGCGTCGTCTCGGCCGGCGGCAGCTCGAGCGCCCGGCCGAAAAACCTGCTGGCAGCCGTCATGGCCGGGGTCCCTTCTGCTCGTGCGCGCGGTGGTCTCCCGCCGCGGCCTGCTGGAGCCTGATCATAGGCTCCGCCGGCCGCTGCGTCCGGCCCGGTGCCCGGCGAATAATCCGTAGGCAATCATGGTGGAGCCCTCGTATGCTGCCGGGGTGCCCGACGGGCTGACTGTGGAACGCGCAGGCGATCTGCTCGCCGGCCTGCTGCCTGCGCACGGCCCGGTCCGCGCCGTCTCGCGGTTCGCCGAGGGGGACGGCAGCCTGCGATCCGCCTCCCGCTCTACCGCATCGCGCTCGCCCTCGAGCTCTATAACTGGTTCGCGATCATCGGGGAGAAAGGACGGCTGCCCGCCCTCGACCGTGAACTGCGCGAGCTCCTTGGTGCCGGGAGTCACAGCGGGTCCGTTCGGGATAATTAGCGGGGACGGGACTGGAGCGGCGGGTCAGCGGGAGAGTGCCTGGCCGCACATTGGCGTTGGCCAAGCCTGAAAGGGGAGCGGCATGACTTCCTCCCAGGGTCACCATGACAGGGCAGGGCCCGGCTCGCCGCGTGTGCAGGAGGTCAGCGACGGGGTTTTCGCTTACATCCAGCCCGACGGGACCTGGTTCATCAACAACACCGGTTTCCTGGTAGGCAGCCGCGGTGTCACGAGCGTTGACGCCTGCTCGACCGAGCGCCGCACC
>JASHPP010000799.1 GCA_030038035.1 Trebonia sp. | reverse complement strand
ACGCCGCTGATCGCGGCGATCGGCGGGAAACCCGACTTCGGCAGCCTCTATTTCACGGTCAACCACAGCAAGTTCTCATACGGCCTGTTCATCAACGCCGTGCTGGCGTTCTTGATCATGGCGGCCGTGATCTACTTCCTGGTCGTGGCCCCCATGACGAAGGTCACGGCACGGATGAACCGCAACCAGGCGGCGACTGAGCGCAACTGCCCCGAGTGCCTGAGCACGATTCCGATCGCGGCGTCCCGGTGCATGTACTGCACGGCCGAAGTTGGCCCCGCAACAGTCGTCGCGGACAAGCAGTCCAGCTGACACCGACGGGAAAGGGGACGAGTCTGGGCTCGGGCCGGGGCCTGGCCGTCCCGAGCCCAGACGTTCGTGGGAGGGGTAGCGGGATTGACCCCTATACGATCAGTGTGGCACCGGTTCCTGATAAGAAGCTGGGGCAATGCTGGGAACCGGATAACTGGCTGGTAACGAAGCCTTCTCGGGGAACCGTATGTTCATACGGGCGTAGGCTCGTCACGAGTTCTCTGCCCCCACCGACTCCGGCGCTGCCTGCGCGGCCGTACCCGGCTGCGCGTCGGCGTCGGCTGCCTGAGCGGGCACGCCGGCGGCGTCCGTCGCCGGGACGCGCCTGCGTGCCGCCGGCTTCGCCCCGGACCTGGCCGGCTTGGCCCGGCCTTGCTGGCCGGCCCGGGGCTGCGGGGACGGCCGGGACGACGACGGCGCCTGCCGCTGCGCAGGCTGCCGCTGCGCGGGTGGCGACGGTACCGCGGCCACCTGCGTGGCTGGCTGCGGCGTAAACGATGGCTGTGGTGTGTAGATCGGCTGCGGGCCTGTCACCGACAGCTGCGGCACCGGCTGCAGCACCGCTGGCTGCGACATCACCGCTGGCTGCGGCACCGCTAGCTGTGGCACCTGCTGCAGCACCTGCGGCGGCAGCGGATAAGGGTTGCCTGCCAGCGGCTGCGATGGCAGCACCACATCGGAGTTTTCGTGCTCGAGGAATTCCGCCAGTCTTTCCGCCTCGTCGGCGCTGAACCCGATCACGGCACGCGGCTGGCCCCATGGCTCCTTGAGCGCGTAGCCCACATACCCGACCACCGGCTGCGGCGGCGTGTCCGCCATGCCCTGGAGCGCTCGCCAGCGCTCCCATGCCGATTCCAGGCGCGCAGCTGCATGCTGCGCGCGCGCGACCTGCTCTGGATCACGCATCGTGCATCCTCCCCTGTAAGTTTTGATGCCCGGAAAGCAAACCGGACCGGCCCCAGCACGGCGGGAGCGGCGAACGCGGTGCGTAAGCGCCGCGCTAACCGCCCCGCCCGCTGGGGCCGACCCCCCATTTCCACCGGACGAGCTCCGCCGTGAGCATGGCGGGGGGGCACGTTGCGGCTAACCGCCGTGCTCCCGGCACGCTCCTGACGCGGGGTGTTACTCAGAACGCTGCTGCGGGATCCCCGCCAGCAGTGCACGAACCTCGGTCTCCCGGTAACGCCGGTGCCCCCCCAGCGTGCGGATCGATGTCAACTTGCCTGCCTTCGCCCAGCGCGTGACCGTCTTCGGGTCGACACGGAACATCGTGGCGACTTCGGCGGGAGTCAACAGCGGCTCAGCCTCTGGCGTACGTGCGGACATTGGTGCGGCCTCTCCTCCTGGACCGGTGTAGCGATCCTCGTGTTGTTGTTGTCTGGCCATGGTGCTCCGCAAGGAGCTTGTCGTTGATGTCCTCATATGGCCTACAGGGACCATATTGCCATCACCAGCGGTGACAAGTCGACCACCCGGCGCGAAGTTTCTGTAGTGGGATGCCCCGTTGCTCCTTGGATCGGTGTCACTCACCGTGATTCTAGCGATACTAATCGTCGCATCGGGCTAGATTCGGAAATACTGCCCCGCGAGTCTTTCTGGTGCACGGCTCAGCGCCGCTCCCCGGGCGGAGCGCGCGACCTCTGGTTCTGTAGTCCCCTAGACACTTAGGGTAATCTACCCTGATCGAATCGTGATATAACAACACACTTCCCGTTGTTCACCGTGATCACGAGACGAGAACCGGCGGCCAGCCGGGGCCACCGCGCCGCGAACGCGGTGCGTGAGTACGGCGAGCAGCGGATCGGCGTAGTCATACGGGCCGCAAACCGGGTACGGTTATACGTGTACGGAAGCTGGCGAGCGCCGAGTTCCCCAAGGGGGGATCTACGGCGATTCTGTGTGTGTCACAGGCAAGCCGAACGGCAGGCACTGCGCGCACCCGGATAGCCGGCAACACAAGCATCGTGGGGCCGCACGGCTCCGGACGTTCGAGGGGGTCGAGCCAATGGGGCGCGGCCGAGCCAAGGCCAAGCAGGTGAAGGTTGCTCGCCAGCTCAAGTACAACAGCGGCGGCACGGACCTTGACCGGCTGCGTGCGGAGCTGGGCGTCGGATCAGACCAGCGGGGCGGGGACCAGAACGACCCGTACGCTGCGTACGACGACGACGATGCTGCCGACGAGGACACCGGCGACGAGGACACCGGCGATGAGGACGAGGACGACGAAGACGATGAGGACGCCTGGTCCAAGCCCTAGGTTGTGCCGGTAACCGCAGCCGCTATCAGTAGCCGAAGGCGGTTCGCCATCGCGGCGCACCGGCGGAAGGCTGTCCGCGTCAGTTCACGTCGCGGCCGTCAGCGGCTTCCCGCCGCTTCAAGTACGCTCTTGCCCCGGTCGCTGTCCGGGACAGGGACCGGGTACTGGCCATCGAAGCAGGCGCGGCACAGCGAACCGGGCGGCTGCTCTGTGGCCGCCACGAGCCCGGCAAGCGAGACATAGCCGAGTGAGTCGGCGCCGATCGAAGCGCAGATCTCGGGGACCGAGCAGCTGCCGGCGATGAGCTCGGCCCGCGTCGCGAAATCGATCCCGTAAAAGCACGGCCACTTCACCGGCGGCGAGGCGATCCGGACGTGCACCTGGAGCGCCCCCGCCTCGCGCAGCATGGCCACGATCGCCCGCTGGGTGTTCCCGCGCACGATCGAGTCATCGACAACGACGATCCGCTGGCCGGCGATCACGTCGCGCAGGGGATTAAGCTTCAGCCTGATGCCGAGCTGCCTGATCGTCTGGCTCGGCTGGATGAAGGTCCTGCCGACGTAGGAGTTCTTCACCAGGCCCTGCCCGTACGGGATGCCGCTGGCCTCCGCGTACCCGATCGCGGCCGGGGTGCCCGACTCGGGCACCGGGATCACCAGGTCGGCGTCGGCCGGGTGCTCGCGTGCCAGCGTCCGGCCGATCTGCACCCGGGCGGCGTGCAGGCCGCGCCCGCCGATCGTGGTGTCCGGCCTGGCCAGGTAGACGTACTCGAACAGGCAGACCTTCGGCGAGGCCGCCGCGAAGATCCGCGACCTGACGCCCCGCTCGTCGAGCGAGATCAGCTCGCCAGGCCGGACCTCGCGCACGAAGGAGGCGCCCACGATGTCCAGCGCCGCGGTCTCGCTCGCCACGACCCAGCCCGCGGCCCCCAGCCGGCCGAGCACGAGCGGCCGGAATCCCTGCGGGTCGCGCGCCGCGTACAGGGTCTTCTCGTCCATGAACACCAGCGAGTAGGCGCCCTTGACAAGCGGAAGGACGCGTGCCGCCGCCTCCGCGATGCCACCGGGGCCCGGGCCGTCCCCCGCGGGCCCCCCGGGCGCCCCGGCCGGCCCCTGCACGAACAGCTCGGTGAGCACGTCGGTGTCCGAGGTGGCCGCGAGCGTGCCGTGCCCGTTGCCCGGGGCGAGCATCGCGGCGAGCTCGCGGGTGTTGGTCAGGTTCCCGTTGTGCCCGAGGGCGATGGACACCGTCGGCGTGGACCGGAACGTCGGCTGCGCGTTCGCCCACACCGAAGAGCCGGTGGTCGAATACCGGCAATGCGCCACCGCGATGTCGCCGCGCAGCGCCCGCAGCGAAGGCTCGTCGAACACCTGGGCGACCAGGCCCATCTCCTTGTGCACGACGATCCGGCTGCCGTCGCTGACGGCTATCCCGGCCGACTCCTGGCCGCGGTGCTGCAGGGCGTGCAGTCCGTAGTAGGCGAGCTTGGCGACGTCTTCGCCGGGCGACCAGACGCCGAACACGCCGCAGGCGTCCTTGGGCGGGCGGTCATCGGGATCAAGATCATCGGTAAGACGCCCGTCTGGCTTGGCCACTAAGCCAGTGTATTTGCTAAGGCCAGCGGAAGATACGCGGATAGATCAGCCCGCGTGCCGCTCGCCCGAAGTGCCCCGGAATCTACCGCCTCCGCCCAGCCGAGCCGCCCGGTCGCCAGCCGGAACCAGGTCAGCGGATCGGTCTCGATGACGTTCGGCGGGGTGCCCCGCGTGTGCCTGGGGCCCGCGACGCACTGCACCGCCGCGACCGGTGGCACCCTCATTTCCACCGAACGGCCGGGGGCGGCTGCCTCGAGCAGCTGCAGCAGGTGCCGGGCGGCGGACCTGAGCGCCGCCTGCGGCGGGTTCTCTCCGGCGTCGAGCGCGGCGCCTGCCGCCGCTACCGCGGCCGGGCCGTCGGGGTCGGGCTTGCGTGCTGGCACGAGAGTGACCGTACCGCTGCTGTCAGTCGAAGAGGGCCGGGAGCGTGGCTTCCCAGACCGAACGCAGCTCTGCGGTCGGGACGGCGAACACGCCGTCGACTGCCAGGGTGTCGCCGCCTGTGATACCGAGCACGCTCGCGGGAACGCCATGCTCAGCGCACAGGTTGGCGAACTCCTCCTCGGCCCCCTGGCAGACGGAGACGATCGCCCGCGCTGGGGACTCGCTGAACAGCTCGGTGAACGGGTCGCCGTCAAGGCTCACCTGGCAGCCGATGTTGCCGCGGAGGCAGGACTCTGCCAGGGCTATGGCCAGGCCGCCGTCGGACAGGTCGTGGGCGGAGGCTAGCACGCCTGCCGCAGCGGCGGTGGCGATGAGAGTCGCCAGGGCTCGTTCGGAAGCTAGATCGGGAGCGGGGGGGCGGCCGCCCAGGTGGGCGTGCAGGACATGTGCCCATGCGGACCCGCCGAATTCTTCCTTCGTGCTGCCGAGCAGCACGAGCCGGGCGCCGTCGGCGGTGAAGCCCGCGGGGAGCCTGCGCCGGACGTCCTCGTGCACGCCAAGCACGCCGATCACCGGGGTGGGGTGGATGGCGTTGCCGCCGGTCTGGTTGTACAGGCTGACGTTGCCGCCGGTGACCGGGATGGCGAGGGTCTTGCAGCCGTCGGCGAGACCGCGCACCGCCTCGGCGAACTGCCACATGACCGCGGGATCCTCGGGGGAACCGAAGTTCAGGCAGTTGGTCACCGCCACCGGCCGCGCCCCGGTCATCGCGACGTTGCGGTACGCCTCGCCGAGCGCGAGCTGGGTGCCCTGGTAGGGGTCGAGACGGCAGTACCGGCCGTTGCCGTCGGTGGCGAGCGCGATCCCGAGGTGGCCCTGCTCGTCGACCCGGAGCAGGCCGCCGTCGGCTGACATCGCCAGCACGGTGTTGCCGCGCACGTACCGGTCGTACTGCGCGGTCGCCCACGTCTTGTCCGCCAGGTCCGCCGAGCCGAGCAGGGCGAGCAGCGCCGCGCGCAGCGCCGGGCCGTCTTCGGGACGGTCCAGCTGTTCGGGACCGGCCGCCTGCAGCGCGTCCAGGTCGGCGGGGCGGGCCATCGGGCGGTGGTAGACCGGGCCGTCGGCGGCCGTTCGCGGCGGGATCTGGACGACCGTGCCGCCGCGCCAGGTCATCGTGAGCATGCCGTCGCCGGTCACCTCGCCGATCACGGTGGCCGCGACGTCCCACTTCTCGCAGACCCCGAGGAACGCTTTGACGTTGGCGGGCGTGACCACCGCCATCATCCGCTCCTGCGACTCGCTCATCAGGATCTCGGCCGGGCTGAGGGTCGGGTCGCGCAGCGGGATGTCGTCCAGCCTCACCCGCATCCCGCCGTCGCCGCCCGCGGACAGCTCGGTGGTCGCGCAGGCGACGCCGGCCGCGCCAAGGTCCTGGATTCCCTCGATCAGCCCGGCGGCGTACAGCTCAAGGCAGCACTCGACGAGGAGCTTCTCCATGAACGGGTCGCCCACCTGGACGCTGGG
>JASHPP010000798.1 GCA_030038035.1 Trebonia sp. | reverse complement strand
GCCAGCGACTACGCGCTGCTGCTCGTCCACAGGTACCGCGAGGAACTGCGGCACCATGCCGCGACCGAGGCCGCGATGGCGGTGGCGCTGCGCCGGACCCTGCCGACCCTCGTCGCCTCCGCCGCGACGGTCACCTGCGCCATGATCTGCCTGCTTGCCGCGGACTCGGCCTCCCTGCACGGCCTCGGGCCGGTCGGCGCCGTCGGGATCGTCTCGGCCCTGCTCGCGCAGACCACGCTGCTGCCGGCGCTGCTGCTCGTCGTCGGGCGGCCGGCCTTCTGGCCGCGCATACCGCGCGTTGGCGCGACCGGCCGCGAAGAGTCCCGGATCTGGGCGGGGATCGGCCAGCGGGTCGCGCGCCACCCGGTTCGCACGGCGCTCACGGTCGTGCTCCTGCTCGGCGCGGCGTGCGCCGGCCTCGCCTCGCTGCGCATCGACAACAACCCCGTGGACAACGTGAAGGGCAGGCCGGGCAGCGTGGCCGGCGAGCAGCTGCTGGCCGCGCACTTCCCGGCCGGCGCGATCTCGCCGCTCGTGCTGCTCGCCCCGCCGGGCCAGGCGGGCGCGGCTCTCGCGGCCGCGCGGGCGACGCCGGGCGTGGGCGAGGTGGTTGCGGGCGCGCCGGTCGAGGGGTACGACAACTTCACCGTGGTGCTGTCGGTCCCGCCGTTCGGCTCGGCGGGGACGGCGGCGATCGTGGACCTGCGGCAGCGGCTTTCCCACGACGCGCCGGGCGCGCTCGTGGGCGGCAACCCGGCGATCCAGTACGACGCCGCCCAGTCGGCGGGCCGCGACACCGTGGTCATCATCCCGCTCGTGCTCGTGGTGATCCTGATCGTCATCGCGCTGCTGCTGCGGGCGATCATCGCGCCGGTCGTGCTCGTCGTGACGACGGCGCTGAGCTTCGCGGCCTCGTTCGGCCTGTCGAGCCTGCTGTGGCGCTTCGCGTTCGGGTACTCAGGCGTCCAGTCGGTGATCCCGATCTACATCTTCATCTTCCTGGTCGCGCTCGGGGTCGACTACAACATCTTCCTGTCCGCGCGGGTCCGCGAGGAGTCACGGCGGCTCGGCCTGCGGGACGGCACGCTGCGCGGGCTTGGCGTCACCGGCGGCGTGATCACGGCCGCCGGCGTCGTCCTCGCCGGCACGTTCGCCGCGCTCACCCAGATCCCGCAGGTGGACATCACCGAGGTCGGCACCGCGGTCGCGCTCGGCGTCCTGCTCGACACGCTGGTGGTGCGCACCGTGCTCGTCCCGGCCAGCCTGCTTACCATCGGGGAGCGCGTCTGGTGGCCATCCCGCTGAACCGCCGCAGCCGCAGGCTGTTCGTCACGACGAACACCGAGCTGAACGCCATCGCCCCGGCCGCGATCACCGGGTTCAGCAGGCCGAACGCGGCCAGCGGGATGGCCAGCGCGTTATAGCCGAACGCCCAGCACAGGTTCTGCCTGATCGTCGTGAGCGTCCTCCTGGACAGGGCGATCGCGTCCGGCACGGCGAGCAGGTCGCCGCGGACCAGCGTGAGGTCGCCGGCCTCGATCGCCGCGTCGGCGCCCGTCCCCATCGCCAGGCCCAGATCGGCCTGGGCGAGCGCGGCGGCGTCGTTGACCCCGTCCCCGACCATGGCAACCACCCGGCCGGCGCCCTGGAGCCGCCTTATCACGTCGACCTTGCCCTCAGGGAGGACGCCCGCGATCACGTCGCCGATCCCGACGGCGGCCGCCACCGCGCGGGCCGCGCGCTCGTTGTCGCCAGTCAGGAGCACCGGCCGCAGCCCCAGCCTGGCCAGCGTCGCGACGGCCTGCGCGGAGGTCGGCTTAACCGTGTCGGCGACGGCGAACAATCCGCGCGCCCGGCCGTCCCAGCCGGCGAACACCACGGTCCGCCCCTGTGTTTCGGCTTCGGCCGCCGCGCCGGCGAGATCAGCGGGGATCTTCATGCCGTGTGCCCCGGCTAGCCAGCCGGCCCGGCCGAGCGCCACATCGCGGCCCTCGACGACGCCTTGCACGCCGAGCCCTCGCGTGCTGGCGAAGCCGGAGACGGCGGGCAGTTCCGCGCGGACGCCGAGCCGCTCCCGCGCGCCTGCCGCGATGGCCGCGCCGATCGGATGCTCGGAGGCGTCCTCTACCGCGCCGGCCCGCCGGAGCAGCTCACCCAGGTCCGCGCGGTCGGTCACCACGTCGGCGAGCACCATGCGGCCGGTCGTGACGGTGCCGGTCTTGTCGAGCACGACGGTGTCCACGCTCCGGGTGGACTCGAGCACTTCCGGCCCCTTGATCAGGATGCCCAGCTGGGCTCCGCGCCCCGTGCCGACGAGCAGCGCGGTCGGGGTAGCGAGCCCCATCGCGCAGGGGCAGGCGATGATCAGCACCGCGACCGCGGCCGCGACCGCCGCGGCGGGCCGCTGACCCGCGGCCAGCCAGGCGAGGAGCGTGGCGGTGGCGAGCAACAGCACGACGGGGACGAAGACAGCGCAGACGCGGTCCGCGAGCCGCTGCACCGGCGCCTTGCCCGCCTGCGCCTGCGCGACCAGCCGGGCCATCCGGGCAAGCCGGGTGTCGGCGCCTACCCTGGTGGCCCGCACCACCAGCCGTCCGCCGGCGTTCACGCAGCCGCCGGCTACCGCGTCTGCCGGTCCCACCTCGGCCGGCACCGGCTCGCCGGTCAGCATCGACGTGTCCACCGCCGAAGCGCCCGAGACGACCACGCCGTCGGCGGCGATCGTCTCCCCTGGCCGGACAACGAACTCGTCGCCAACGGCGAGGCGGTCCGCTGGCGTGCGCACCTCGCGGCCGTCGCGGAGCACCGCCGCGTCCTTCGCGCCCAGCGACAGCAGGGCGCGCAGCGCCCCTCCCGCCCGGCGCCGCGCCCGCGCCTCGAGGTAGCGCCCGAGCAGGATCAGCGCGGTCACCCCCGACGCCACCTCCAGGTAGGCGTGCCCTGAGCCGGTCGCCAGCGCGTAAAGCGACCACAGGTACGCCGCCGCGACCCCGACGCTGACCAGGGTGTCCATGGTCAGCGCGCCGTGCCGTGCGTTGACGGCGGCGGCCCGGTGGAACGGCCACGCTCCCCAGGTGGCGACCGGGGTCGCCAGGCCCAGGCAGACCCACTCCCAGCCCGGGAACGAGGCGCCCATCGCGAACACGGCGACCGGGATGGCCAGGGCCAGGCAAACCGCAAGCCGCCAGCGCAGGGCGCCCGCGGCGCTGTCCGCGGGTGCGCCGTCCTCGGGTGCGCCGTCCTCGGGTGCGCCGTCCTCGGCTTCGCCGTCCTTGGGTGCGCCGTCCTCGGCTTCGCCGTGCGGCGCGGCGGTGTCTGCGGCGCCAGCTCGCGCGGGCACGGGCAATTCCGCCGTGTACCCCGCGCGTCCGACTGCTTCGATCAGGTCCGCGACCCCCAGCGATTCGGGATAGGACACCCACGCCGTCTCGGTCGCGAGGTTGACCGTCGCCCTTACGCCCTCGAGCCTGTTCAGCTTCCGCTCGACTCGGGCCGCGCATGAGGCGCACGTCATTCCGCCGATGGCGAGTTCCGTGGCGCTCATCAGGACAGCCTCCGCTTGACGACCTACGTCACTACTATACCCCCATAGGGTATATCTGACGTGGAGCGCGGCGGCGGGAGCCGATGCGCCTGATGCGGATGCGCCTGATTAGGATGCGGCTCGGCGGGTGCGGGTGAGCCTTCTGCGGTAGGCGAGGCTGCCAAGGCCGGCCAGCATCGCGGCTCCGCCGGCCCCGAACAGCAGGCCATCCTGCAGTCCCGCTGTCCCGCCGCCCCCGGTCGCCGGGGCACCACTGGGGTACGGCTTGGCCGAGGGGATCGGCGGGTGCGTCGTGCTCGGCGCCGCCGTCGGGTTAGCCGTCGAGGTCGGGGACCGCTTCGGTGACGGCGATGCCTTCCCCGTGTGCCTCGCGGTCGGCCGCGGGGAGGCCGTCGCGGTGCTCGTATGCGAACGTGTCGCTGTAGCCGATGGGGTGAATATCGACGGGGCAGTCGAAGACGAGGAACTTGTGCACGCGCAGACCGTTACCGCAACAAGGACTATCGAGGCAGCGCAGCTTAGAGCCGTCAGCCTGCCACTGGCGACCGTTCGGCGAGTGATAATGCGCGCCTTCATGAGGCTCCCTTATCTGCTCGGCAGAAGACCATAAGGGTAAGCCCGTGGACGGCACTGGCACGCAATCTCATCTTTTCCATTTGAACTTCAGGCTACGCGGGTATCACGTTCTGCGGAAGACGACAGGAAGGAAACGCGTTGGGCGATGTGACCTGGCGGCGCATAGCCGGGTTGCGTGTTGTCATGTCCTGGCCGGACAGCGACAGGGCGGCCCCGCCCGGCCCGCCGCCGGCCGGGGAATTCCGCGCCAGAGTCGCGGGAATCGCCGGTGCCTTGCTGCTGCTCGGCGGTGCCGTCACCATAGGCATCGCAATACTCGCCCAGCAGCACGCCCCGCAACCCAACGCCGCGGCGCGCGGCACCATCGGGCCCGCCGTTTCCGGCACCAGAGGGCCGTCGCTGCGCCGTTCGCTGCCGTTGTCCGTGGACATCCCGGCGATTGGCGTGCATTCGAAACTCCTCTACCTTGGCCTGAACACGGACGGCACGATCCAGGTGCCATCGCTTACGACAAGTGCCAGCGAAGCGGCCTGGTACAAGTACTCGGCGACTCCCGGCCAGATCGGGGCGTCTGTCATCGAGGGGCACGTCGACAGTTATCAGGGTCCCGCCGTCTTTTTCCGCCTGGGCGCGCTCCGGCCGGGGGACACGGTCGACGTGATGCTCGCCGACGGAGACACGGCCATTTTCCGGGTCACCGGCGTGCGCGAGTACCTCAAGACCAGATTCCCGACCAGCGCCATTTATGGTCGGGCCAATTACGCTGCACTTCGGCTGATAACCTGCGGCGGCGTTTTCGACTCCGGCACTGGCCATTACCTCAGCTCCGTCGTGGTATTCGCGTCCCTCGTTTCCTGATAGCAGGCAAGGAGTTGGCGCTGGCCCCCAGCGCCAATAGGCGCCAATGCCGGGAAGTTAAGTGGCTGCGTCGCCGGTCCCGCGCGGGCATGTCGCCTGGTCAGGTGCCGATGATGTGCGGGTGAGCGGTGGGGCGGGGCGTGCCAGGCTGGCTTGGGGCCCGGACGGCTGTCGGGTGGCTGTCTCAGATAGTGGAACAGTTTTTCGCACATAGGATACAAACCGCACGGGGCTCTGCCCGTTTTGTCATAGTTTGTGGAAGCGAGATGTATCCTATGAGCCTGCCCGGTAATAACCTGCCAGTTCTCGGGGACCGCTCCAGGCTGGCACGGTCCCGGCGGCTATTGGCGGCGGGGCTCCCGCCAATAGGCTTGGCCCTGGGGGCCCCATCGCCAGCACTTGCGGCAACCTCAAGCGGGACCAACTACCTCAATCCGGGCAAATCACCCGGATGGCTGCACCGCGGAACGCCCGGGACGGCCAGCTGCCGTGAAAACCGGCGGCTCCGGGGGCGACGGGGTCTTTCCCCGTTGCCTGGCCGACGGTGCCAGGGCCGGGTGATGCGGGGACGGTGGTAGCAGGGGACTGGGGTTGCCTGCGGGGCCAGGCCTTGGCGGCGCGGGCGGCCAGACTCCGCGTGTTATTGCCTATTCGGGCCCTCAGGTCGCGTCAGCCGCCCTGTCCGGCGTTGAAGTTGTCGAGAACCGTGTTCGCCGCACTGACCTTCGCATTTCCCTGGTTCTCCTCCGCGTCGCCGGCTTCCAGATCTG
>JASHPP010000797.1 GCA_030038035.1 Trebonia sp. | reverse complement strand
CGCCACCGGGCCTAGCGCGCCGCCCGGCGAGGTCGACGCCGCGTACGCGGCCCTGCCGCGCGGCTACCGGCGCGCACACCACGATCCGGCGGGAACCGACATCGTGGCCCTGTTCGCCGAACGGGCCGCCGATTACCGCGCGGTCGTCGAGCGCGTCCCTGCGGCCGGTCTGCCTGCCGCCGTAGCCAGCGTGCTCGCCGGCGTCTCCGCGTTCGTCGTCCCCGCTGGCCTGCCGCCGCGGTGGCTGGCCGGACTGCCCGGCCAGGTCGCGGAAAGGATCGTCCGCGACGACCCGCCGCTGTCCGCGCGGGACCTGGACAAGGTGTTCGGCGTGATCACCGGCTGCGCGGCGGCGATCGCGGAAACCGGGACGATCATCCTCGACCACGGCCCCGGCCAGGGCCGCCGCGCGCTGAGCCTGGTGCCGGACTTCCACCTGGTCGTGGTCGGCGCCGGCCAGATCGCCGCCGACATCGCCGACGCGCTCGACGGGCTCGACCCGGCCCGTCCGCACACGCTGATCTCCGGTCCCTCGGCCACCAGCGACATCGAGCTCATCCGCGTCGAGGGCGTGCACGGCCCCCGCAACCTGCACATTCTCATCGCCGGCTAACCGTTGCCAAGCGACGGCGGACGCCATGGCCGGATGCCTGCCGGACGCGCCGCCCGACGAACTGGGAGACAGCTGTTACAGCGGCTCGCTTGTTACAGCGGCTCGCTGAAGTACCAGCGATGATCCTCGGGATCATCGACCGTGGCGCTCCGCCGGCCGACCGCGGCCTGTACTCCGGTGGCGTGCCGTACCAAGATGGCCCCATGCCATTGTTCGCCCGGCCGGTCGCCGACGAGCGTGACGGCCTGCTCACCTTCCTCGCGCAGCAGCGCGACGCGCTGCGCGCCTGCGTTCTCGGCCTGACAGACGAGCAGGCGCGAGCCACCCCGGCAGCCAGCGGCCTGTCGCTCGGCGGGCTGATCAAGCACGCGGGCAGGACCGAGCGCCGATGGGTGGTCGCGGGCATCGCCGGGCGACCGCTACCCGGGCTGTGGCCCATCGAGAACTGGCCGGATGACTTCCGGATGGGCCAGGACGAGACGCTGGCCGGCCTCCTCGGCTACTACGCGGACACCGCGGACCTGACCGGGCAGGTCATCGCGGAGGTAGCCGATCTCGGTCAGCCGCAAGCCACCGATGCCGACAGGTCGGTGCGCTGGGTCCTGCTGCACCTCATCAAGGAGACAGCGCGCCACGCCGGTCACGCCGACATCATCCGCGAAACGCTCGATGGCCAGCGTGCCGGACCGCTAACCGATGCTTATGACGCAGGGCTTGGCAGTTCCGCCCAGACTGGCGCCCCCGACCGATAAGCGTCCGTGGTCAATACCGATCGCACATCGTCGTTGGACCCGGTTACCGCGTGCATGGGGTTGCCGACCCCACCGCGGACGCCGCGCTGACCACGACGCAGATTGAGGGTGAGCTCGGGGGCCCCCGGCCGGTCGTACTCGTCGGGTCGGACACCGGGGCGCTGTTCGCCGTCGGCCTGGTGGCGTCGGAGCGGGTGCCCGACGTGGACGCGCTGATCCTGGCTGGCCTCCCAGCCGCCGCCGCGCCCGCTGCCGCCATCGCCACCACCCCCGCGACGGCCGTCCCCTGGGAAGAGGAGCTGGCGGTACGGACCACCTGCCCGACGCACCGCAGCCGGCTGGAGGGCGGCATCGTTCGCCGGGGCGCGCTCTACGAGCCCGTCCCCGCGGCGCCGGAGGCGCTGCGGGCGAGGTTCTCGCGGCTCGGCGCGATACCCGGTGCCCGGGTCGGGGTGTACTGCGGCTCCGGAGTCACCGCGGCGCACGAGATCGCCGCGCTGGCGATCGCCGGAGTCGAGGCGTCCCTGTACCCCGGATCCTGGTCGGCGTGGTCGGCCGACGAGGAGCGCCCGGTGGCCACCGGGCCCGAGCCGGGCACGGCGCGCGGGGCTGCCAGCGCGGAAGTCACCGGGCAAGGAAAGGGCACACCATGACCGGCCGCCGCTGCCCGCCGTTGACGCCTCCGCCGGCGCGCTGGCCCAGCTGACCGCCACGCTGGCGGCCACCGCCGACCACTACGACCGCACCGCCGAGTTCCCGTGGGGACCGCTCAAGGCGGTGCACGAAGCGGGGATCCTCACCCTCGGCGTCGCTCCAGAATGCGGCGGACGCGACATCCCGGTCGCGACGCTGGCCAGGGTCGCGCAGGCCCTCGGCAAGGGCGACCCGTCGGTCGCGCTCCTCACCTGCATGACAATCTTCCAGCACCTGCAGCAGGCGCGGCTGCGCAAGTGGCCTGACGCCCTGTACCGGAAGGTCGTCAGCGAGTCCGTCGCGCGCCCGGTCCTGCTCAACGCGGTCCGAGCCGAGCCCGAGCTCGGTGCTCCCGCGCGGGGCGGGCTGCCCGCGACCAGGGGTGACGCGCACGTCGGCCGGCTGGCTGGTCAACGGCAGGAAGGCGTACGGGACCGGGGGGGGAGGGCCTCGCCTACCACATGGTGTGGGCGGCGACCGGGGACGACGACCCGCTCGTGGGGCACGCCATCGTCCCGGGCGACGCACCAGGGATCGAGATCATCCGCACGTGGGACCACTTCGGCCTGCGGGCCAGCAGCACCCACGACGTCGTCTACGGCAACGTCGAGATCCCCGCGGAGAACTTCCCTGGCGTGCCGACGGCACAGGCGGCGGCCGAGTCCGCTGGCTTCGGCGCCTCAGGCCTCGTAGTCATCGCCCTGTACGTCGGCATCGCCAGGGCCGCGCAGGAGTTCTTCGTGATGCTCGCCAACGAGCGGGTGCCGTCCGCGCTCGGCCGCCCCATCGCCACCACCGAGCGGATCGCGACCATCGCCGGAGAGCGCAGGGCCGGCCTCGCCAAGCTGCTCGTCACCCGAGCCATCATCACCGCCGTCCAGACCGCGGTCGCCGCGCTTGGCAATCCCGGGCTGACGCGCAACAACCCGCTCGAGCGGCACTATCGCGACATCCACTGCTGCCGCATCCACCCGCCGCAAGACGTAGCGCTCATCACGGCAGGCCGCCGGGTCCTCGCAAGGTGATCTGTCAGTAGTCGAAGTCGAGACCGTGCAGGCTGGCTCCCGGCAGCCACTCCTGTCGCCGTTGGGCCAGGTCCATCGTGAGGTCGATGTGCCCGCCCAGGGTCCGGAACCCGGCGGCATGGAACCGGCGCACAGCGGCAACGTTGCGAGCCACCGGGCGGATGGCCAGGTACTCGTAACCGCGGGCAAGAGCCTCCTCGACGACCCGGCCGATGAGCCGGCGACCGATGCCCTGATCGCGGGCTGCCGCGGCGACGACGACCGGCTCGACTTCCCCGCTGCTGCCCCGGTCGAGCAGGCCGGTCAGGCCGACGACCTGTCCGTGTGACTCGGCCACCCAGGATCTCATCCGCTCCGGCATCGCGAGGTAGCCGTCGAATGCCGCCCCGGGGTCGTCTCCGCCGATCGACGGGTCCCCGTAGATGCGCCGGTGATACTCGGTCAGCTCCGCCCACAGGGCCCGGCAAGCGCGGTAGTCGGCTGCGGTGTAGTCGCGGACGATCAGCTCAGGCGGGGCTGGAGAGCCTGGCTGCGGCGAGACCGTCATCTGCCCAATGATGCCAGGCGCGTCACGTTTCGTCAGGGGTGCCGACCTACCCGCGGCTCGTGCAGCAGGTAGAGCGAGCGCTCCGGCTCGGCTACCTCAAGCCCGGCGACCAGCTGCCCAAGGTCAGGGGCGTGGTCACCGCCCTGACCATCAACCCAACACGGTGCTCAAGGCCTACAGGGAACTGGAGACCAAGGGGCTCGCGGAGGGCCGTCCGGGCCAGGGCACGTTCATCAAGGTCTGTAACGGGCGCTGCTCGCGCGGCCTCACAGCTGGGATCTCAGTACGTCGAACTCCCAGCCTGGCGAGGATGGTCGAAGCCGTGCTCGATCAGCCAGCGGGCCGCCCGCAGGCTCCGCGGCGACCACCACGCGCGGATCTCGTCGAGGTCGACGTCGGTGCCGTAGCCGGCGACGACGACGCCCCGGTGCTCGCGGTGCCCGAGCGTCAAGATGGCCAGGTCGTACAGGGCATCGCCCTGGCTCGCCTCGGACCAGTCGATCACGCGGCTGGCCGCATCCCGCTGCCCGTCGGCTTCGTGCAGGGCGCTCAGCGGATGGGCAGGCTGGGTTCGGCTGCGACCTGCCGCGCACCCACTGGCAGACATCGGTCGCAGCTCAGTCTCGGATTAGCCGGAGCGTTCAAGGCGACGACGTGGCCTGGCTGGGGCCTGGCTGGGGCCTGGCTCGGTTCCGCCCGGGAAGGTGAACAGCCGCTGGCCCAGCGCCAGCGCGGCGGGCTCGCCCGCCAGCCGGTGCGCGCCCACCGACATGAACCCGTCGGGGCTGGTGTCGAACGCCTCCTCGCGGAAGCCCGCCTCCCCGAACCAGGTCCGGATCGCGGGAGTCAGGCCGGGCGGGCTGCGGTGCCCGGTCCACAGGACCAGCGCACCGGCTGCGCACAGGCTGGGCAGGGCGGCCACCGTGGCCCGGATGTCGCCGCCGGTGATATTGCCGAAGATGCCGCATGCCAGCACTATGCGGGCGGGTACCGCGCCGGCGCAGGCATCGGTGAGCCCGGCGCCGGCCCGCAGCACCTCGACGCCGTGCAGCCCGGCCGCCCGCGCCGCCTGCCATGCGAGCGCGGCGTTGCGCTCGTCCAGCCCGACCAGCCGGGCGCGCACGTCGTGGCGGCGCGGATGCCCCCTCAGCGCGCCGATCACGTCCCGGCCCTGCCCGGCGCACAGGCTGATCAGGCGCACGCCCCCGGCAGGCGCTCGGTCCAGCCCGGCGCGCAGGTGCCCCTGGACGACTTCCCCCCGCCGCGAGAGCAGGGAGCCCGCCGAAGACATCGAAGGCCGGTCCGGAGATGCGGACCGGCCTTTCACCTGGCTTTCAGGGATCTTTCAGGGTGGTGGGCGATACTGGGATCGAACCAGTGACCTCCTCGGTGTGAACGAGGCGCTCTCCCGCTGAGCCAATCGCCCGTGCCGGCGGCCCCGCGCGGTCTGCGGGCCGCGGGCGTGCGCCCTCAGCGTAGCGCATATCCGGACGGTCCGTGAGCGCGGACGGTCCGGCGCGGTCGGGCCGGGAGGTCGCGGGTGAAGCCACGCAACGCGCACGGGGGTGCCGGGAAATCTGCCGAGCTACTGACAAGTAGGACAGACTTCGGCTACTCTGTGCAATGCAATCGATAGCAAGGGATAACGATCTCATTGCGTTGAGTTGCCGGGTGCCTACTCTGGGTACAACGCCTACAGGTAACTGGATGCGACGAAGGTCACAGGCTATGCAATCGATGCGCAGGAACATTACACTGACATGGCGTCGTTCTTAACCCGAGGCATCTGAACAGGACGGATGCCGTGACGAATCCCCCCAGCGCCCGCAGTGCGAAAACGGTGCAAACGGAAGCAATCGGGCAAGTGA
>JASHPP010000120.1 GCA_030038035.1 Trebonia sp. | reverse complement strand
ATCCGGCTGCGGGCGGACGCCAGGCTGTGCCTGCCGGGTTTATCGTCATGGCATGTCCGATGGCTCCGGGCGCCGGACGATGCCCGGCCGGCAGGCTCTTGAGGTGGCGCGCCGTCACCCGGTGGGCGTGCTTGCCGTCGTCCTCGCGGCTGTGCTGGCGGCGACGGCGGCACCGACGCGGGTGGCGGAGGATCCGTCGTTCCTGGCGATGATCGCGGGGACGTACTGGGTGGGGCGGCACGCCCGCGCCCGGGCGGCCATCGCCGGGCTGGCCGCCGCCCTGGCGACCGGGGCCGCCGCCCAGATCCTCGCGTCGCCGGGCAGCTCGCACGTCTCCGCGATCGCGTTCTTCTCCGTCGTGCTCGTGATCGCCCCCGCGACGGCGGGCGTGATAGCGCGTGCACGCGCCCGGCTGGCCGAACGGCTCCGCCAGGCGGCGGCCCGGGTCCGCGCGGCCAGGGAAAGCCGGATGAGCGCGGCGATCAGCGGGGAACGGCAGCGGATCGCCGCTGAGCTTGACCGCGTTATGCTGCACGCGCTGGATGGGATGCGCAGGCACGCAGCCGCCACGGACCGCGCGGAGGTCGCCGAACTCGAGCGGCTCGCCCGGGGCACGCTCGCCGAGATGCGCGGGCTACTGGTGCGGTTCCGCGCTGAGCACGCCGACGATCGTGCCAGCGGAGGCCACGGAGAGGGGCTGGTCACTGTCCCGCCGCTGCCAGAGTTGCGCGCCCGCGTGCTGGCCGCGCTGGATGATCAGCAGGCTCGGTTGCCGCAAGCTCCTGCCCTGCCGGCATCTGCCGTCGTGCGGATGACGCTGCCCGCGCGGCGGCACGTTGATGCGGTCCTGGCAGTGCTCGCGCTGGCGCTGGCCGTCATGATCGCAGCATCCCGGGCCTGGCCGGCCGCCGCGCTCACCGGCATGGCGATCATGATCCCGGTCGCCTTCTTGCGCCGCGCCCCACTCCCCGCCGCTGCGGTGAGCCTGGCCGCGACCATCGGCTACAGCGCCGCCGCCCGCCCGGAAGATCCGCTGGCCGGGCTGACGCCAGGCGCCATGATGGTTCTGGTCCCTCTTGTGACTGGTGCGGTGTGCCCGACGGTCCGTGCCGTGGCGGTGCTGATCGCCTGCCTCGCCGTCATCGCGTTCGCGGTCGTCGCTGATCCCGTGGCGAGCTTCAGCCCGGTGTCGGTGGCCGGGTCGGTGGTGCTCGCCGTCGCGAGCTGGGCGGTCGGCCGCGTCATCCGCGGCGGGAGCCAGCTGCTCGCGGCGCTCACCGACGCCGCCGCACAGGAGCAGGAGGAAGAAGCGGCCGGGGCACGGCGGGCCGTCGCGGAGGAGCGGCTGCAGATCGCCCGTGACCTGCACGATGCCGTGGGACATGCGCTGACCGCCATCGTCATGCAGGCTACGGCAGCGCGGCGGGTCTGGGACACCGACCCGGTGCGCGCCGCGGAGCACGTGGCCGCACTGCGCGAAACCGCCAGCCAGGCCGTCCAGGAACTGCACGTCCTGGTCATCTCGGTTGCCGTCGGGGGGGACGCCCTCCCGGCCGGCATTTCCGGAGTGGAGGACCTCGCGGTGCTCGCCGAGCAGGCCCGGCGGACAGGGCTGCCCGTGCGGTTCGCCATCGCGGGAACCGGGGTCCCGGTCTCGCCGGCCGTCAGCCGCGCAGCGTACCGCATCGCGCAAGAGGCGATCACGAACGCCGCCCGGCACGCTCCCGGAGCGCGGGTGGAGATGACAGCGTGTTTCACCGCGGCCGGGCTGACGGTGGAGGTCACCAACCGGCCCCCAGCGTGGCCCGCGCTGCAGGCAGACGGTGCTGGAGGCCACGGGCTACCCGGCATGCGGGAGCGTGCCGGGCATGCGGCGGGACCGTTGCGGCGGGGCCACGGCCGGACGGCGGATTCACCGTGCTGGCACGCCTGCCGTACGGGCTCCCGCAGCCGGCTGCCCCAGAGCCTCCCGCCAAGGCGGCCCGGTGAGCATCCGGGTCCTGGTCGCGGACGACCAGTCGCTCGTGCGAACCGGGTTGCGCACTATCTTGCAGGCTGAGCCGGGCATCGAGGTCGTCGGCGAGGCAGCCGACGGAAGCGAGGCCGTCCGGCTCGCCGGCGAGCTGTCCCCCGACGTGGTGCTGCTCGACATCCGCATGCCCGGCATGGACGGCGTCGCCGCCACCCGGCAGATCCTCGCCGCCGACAGCGGGACCGGCACGGCCGATGACAGGACGGCACCGCGGGTGATCATCTTGACCACGTTCGACCTCGATGAGTACGTCTACCGCGCGCTGCGCGCCGGCGCGGCGGGGTTCCTGGTCAAGGACATCTCCGATGACCAGCTGGCCGATGCCATCCGCGCGGCCATGCGCGGGGACACGCTGCTCGCCCCGTCGGTCACCCGGCGGCTGATCGAGTCCTACACCAGGCGACCGCCTGCCGCCGGCCTGGTACCGGGCGCGGACAGTCTCACCAGCCGCGAGACCCAGGTCTGGCAGCTCATGGCCCGGGGAATGTCCAACGTCGAGATAGCCGGGGAGCTCTTCCTCGGCGAGGCCACGGTGAAAACCCACGTCTCCCGCGTCATGGCAAAACTCGGTGCACGCGATCGTATACAGGCAGTCGTCCTCGCGTTCGAGAGCGGCATCGCCTAGCAGCCAGCTCGAACCGGCCCGACGGTCCCGATCACAGACGCAGCAGGACCGCTCGTCTCATAATCCGCCGATCGCGAGGTCTACTGTGAGACGGCTGCTGCACTTTGCTGCTGCACCATCATGCAACGAGGCCGGTTCCATATGGAATCGGCCTCTGAGCTGGGGAGAGGTCTTCACGTTTGGGGCTGACCTGGGCAAACACGGCCTGGCTGGGGTGCCGGCCACAGGTTAAGCGGGTGCCGGCCACAGGATCTGGAGGCATTCGTTCCGGTTTTGCGGTCGGCCGGGCCGTCTCGTCGGGGAGAGCTGGCTAGCGGTTCCAGCGGGGGTCGGCTTCGGCGATGGCGAGGCTGAGTTCT
>JASHPP010000796.1 GCA_030038035.1 Trebonia sp. | reverse complement strand
GCGAGCTCGGCCGTGAGCTCGGCGACGCCGAGCGCGGGGTTCAGCGGCGCGGCCGCCGCGCCACGCGCGGCGACCGCGAGGAACGCCACGACCATCGCCGGGCCGTTGGCCGCGACCAGCGCGACCCGGTCGCCTTCGCGCACCCCGACTGCGGCCAGCCGCCCCGCGGCCCCGTCGATCGCGCGTTGCAGCGCGGCGTACGAAAGGCGGGCTCCCGACTCGGGGACCACGAGGGCAGGGTGGTTATCGGAGCGCGTGACGAGCTGGCGGACGGTGGTTGGCTGCGTGCCGGTCATGGTGCTACTTAACCGCACGGAACCGCGGCGGCATACCCCTGCGTGACCGGGTCAGCCGCGCTGGGCGTCCCAGTCGGGAAAGCCGGCTGCCGAGCACACGATGATCCGGTCCACGCGGTGCAGGTCATCGATCACGGCGACGCTCACCGCGCCGTCTTCCAGCGCGCGGACCGCGCTTTCCGCGCGGGCGTCCAGTTCGCCAAGCGGGAGGCCCTGCAGCAGGTGGATGTGCGCGGTGACGCTCATGCACGCGGCTCGCGCGTCTCGCTGGGGGCCGGCGATCCGCACCCAGGAAATGCCGTCAAAGGCCATCGGGGCGAACACGGACCACCCGCTTGGCCGCCTGCCGCCGCCTTCGGCGGCGCTCCCCCCTGGTTCGGATCCGCCGCACAGCTCCGTGCCGTCATACGGCCCCACAATCCACCTTTCATCATGCATTGTCGACTACTATCGATCATGCCGCTGTGGCGATGATCTCGCGTTTCCTCACTGGTTGGATCTGTCGCATATGGCTAGGCTACGGACAATGGCCTGGATAGGAAGATCCAATTGACCGCGAGTACACGGTCCAATATCGCGGGCGGCGAGTTTCCCGCCGACCTGCTGGTCGAACTCGACCGGTCCCGGCCGCGCAGCCTCCGCGCGCAGCTTGAGCGCGGCCTGCGCCAGGCCATCGCGCGCGGGTCGCTTCCGCCAGGGACCGCCCTCCCGCCGTCGCGGGTGCTCGCCGCCGAGCTCGACGTGTCGCGCTCGCTCGTGGTCGGTGCCTACGAGCAGCTGGTTATCGAGGGGTACCTGGAGGCCCGCCAGGGCTCGGGTACGCGAGTCCGGGCGCAGCGGACCGGCGGCGACCCGGACTCCGCCGCGCTGAGCCACGTGCGCCCCAGCCCGGCGCCGGCCGGCGCGGAGCGTGTCCTGTGGCGGAGCGGGCTGCCGGACCCGGCGCTGTTCCCCCGCGGCGAGTGGCTGCGCCACTACCGCGACGTGCTGCGGGACCTCCCCGACGACGACCTGCTTTACCCGCCCCCGCAGGGCGAGCCCGAGCTGCGCGCCGCGCTCGCCGCCTACCTGGGCCGCGTGCGGGGCGTGCAAACCGCGGTGGATCAGGTCGTGATATGCAGCGGCTTCTCCCAGACCCTCATGCTGGTTTGCCGGACTCTCGGCCGGCGCGGCGTGACGCGCATCGCGGTTGAGGATCCCTGCTTTTCGATGCATCGCCGCATCATCCGGGCCGCCGGGCTCGACCCGGTCCCGGTCCCTGTCGACGAGCAGGGCATGCAGGTCTGGCGGCTGGCCGCGCTCGACGTGGGAGCCGTGGTGCTGTCCCCCGCCCATTCCTACCCCAGCGGCGTCGCGCTTTCCGCCAACCGGCGGGTCCAGCTCCTTGAGTGGGCCCGGGCCGCGGACACGCTGGTCATCGAGGACGACTACGACGCCGAGCTGCGCTACGACCGGCTGCCTGTCGGGGCGCTCCAGGGGCTCGATCCCGACCATGTCATCTTCGGCGGCACCGTGAGCAAAATCCTCAGCCCTGCGCTGCGGCTCGGCTGGATCGTGACGCCGCCGTGGCTGACCGATGACCTCGTCCGGGCCAAATTCCGCGAGGACTTCGCCACCGAGGCGCTGGGGCAGCTCACCCTCGCCCGCTTCATCGACGGCGGCGCGCTCACCCGGCACCTGCGCCGGGTGCGCCCCATCTACCGGGCGCGCCGCGACAGCCTGCTCGCCGCGCTCGAGGCGCACCTGCCGGCGGTAAGGCCAGGCGGCGAGGCCGCCGGCCTGCACCTCCTGCTACGGCTGCCGGCCGCGCTCGACCCGGACACGGTCGCGGCGGCCGCGGCGGAGCACGGCATCGGGCTGGAACCGGCGGCGCGGCACTGGGCCGACCCCGGTGCGGCTCCGCCTGCCCTGCTCGTCGGCTACGGCGTACAGCACCAAAGCCCGCTGGCGCGCGGCATCGAAGCACTCGGCGCCGACCTGGGCGCCGCGTCCCGGTTAAATGGCTTGCGCCGCTCGGCCGGGTACCAGATACATTTTGGGATCATGAAGGTCAGTTGCCAGCGCACCGTTCGCATCGTTGCCGCGACCGCGCGAGCTACTCGCTCGCCGGCCGCCGCCGCCTGACCTGATGACCTAAAGATCCCCTGCCGGCGACCGGGAACGGTTCGCCGGCGCGCGCGTTTCCCCTGGCTGGACGGCTGCGCCCGCGGGCGCTTGTTCCCGGTGCCCCGACACCGAGAGGCACAGCCGCCATGAATACCGACGAAACCATCACCACCTTTACCGGCTTTTTCCGCGATCGCGGGCACCAGCTGATCGCGAGCAGCTCGCTGCTTTCCCCGCCCGGCGATCCGGTGCTGTTCACCTCCGCGGGCATGCACCCGCTGACGCCGTACCTGGCCGGCAAGCCGCACCCGCTCGGGCGCCGGCTCACCGGCGTGCAGCGCTGCCTGCGCACCACCGACCTGGACGAAGTGGGCGACTACTCGCACCTGACAGCGTTCCAGATGCTCGGCTCCTGGTCGCTTGGCGACTACGACGGGCCGCAGAGCCAGCGGTGGGGGCTCGAGCTCGTGTGCGACGGCTTCGGGCTGCAGCGCGAACTGCTGTACGCGACCGTGTTCGGCGGGGACGGCCAGGTGGGGCCGGATAGCCGCGCCGAGCGCACGTGGCGCGAGCTCGGGCTGCCGGTCGAGCTGCTCGGCCCGGAGGATAACTGGTGGGCGAACGGGCCGACCGGCCCGTGCGGGCCGGACTCCGAACTCCACGTCTGGACCGGGGACGGGCCGCCGTCTGGCACCCCGGGCACCGACGGCCGCTGGCTGGAGCTGTGGAACCACGTCACGATGCGCTACGAACGGCACCCGGACGGCAGCCTGACCCCGCTCAGCCAGCAGAGCGTCGATACCGGCATGGGCCTGGAGCGGCTGCTGATGGTGTCGCAGCACGTGCGCTCGGTGTACGAGACGGACCTGTTCGCGCCGTGGCTGTCGGTGCTGCCTTCGCTGTGGCGCCCCGATCCCCGGTCGCTGCGGATCCTGACCGACCACCTGCGGTCGGCGATCGTGGCCATCGGCGACGGCGTGCGGCCGTCCAGCACCGGCCGCGGTTACGTGCTGCGCAGGCTGCTGCGCCGGTCGCTGACGGCGCTCTGGCATGGTCACGGCGGCAGCGCGCTGACCCTGCGCGAACTGCCGCCTGAACTCGTGCGGGACACCGCGGGCCGGTTCTGTCAGGTCGTCGAGTCGTCGCTGGTGACCGACGTGCTGGCGGCGGAGGAGCGGAAGTTCCGCGAACTGGCCGCGCGCGGCCGGTCGCTGCTGCCGCGGCTGTACCCGTCGGGACGGTTGACGGAGGCGGACTATGAGTTCCTCCGCGACACGCACGGGCTGCCCAGGGAGCTCGTGACCGAGCTGCTTGGCGAATGATCCGAGCGGGGACCGCGGCCGCCCGGTCCGCGCGTCCCTGGCGTCCCGCCAGCGTGACTTTGCGCCTGCCGGGTAATAACCCGCGGGTTCCGGTTCGGGGTCCGTCTCCTGTGGCAGGGCGCTGTCCCGGTCCGCGCCGGCCTGGCGGTCACCGGCGGGGCGCCCGGGTGCGGCCGGCGGCGCCGGCCTCCCGGCCGGCGGCCGGCGCGGCGATATGCCGGGAACGCCGCCCCGCCGGAATCGGGCATTCCGGGCACCGCGGTTATCGGGGAAGAAAATGCGCGCCAGAGGGCGCAGGATCTTCCCCGTTAACTGGCTGGCGGTGCCGGGGGCCTGGCGATGCGGGAACGGTGGTGCGGGCGGGGCTCAAGGTTCCCGCGGGGCTGGACCTGGCGCGGCGCGGGAACCAGAAATCAGCGTGTTGTTTGATCTGCGAGCACTTTGCACACTCCATGCATGGACAAATCGCCCATAACGGACTCCGAAATGGTCACAGAGTGTGCAAAGTAGCATGCAAGTGTTTCCTGTGGCAGCCGGTGCCGCCGCGGAGGGCCCGCGCCCGGGACCGCGGAACGTCACGCGCCAGGGACCGCGGAACGTCCCGCGCCCGGGACCGCGGAAGGCCCGCGCCAGGGGCTGGAGCCGCTGCCGTTGCTGGTTTTCAGCCCGCGCGCAAGAAAAATTTTGCAACTATTCAGATTGAGATAGTAGGATTTACGCTCGTCAGACCCGCGCCTATGTCTGGAGCACACCGACCTTGACCAAGCTCTCAACAGTCCGAAGGACGACCGGACTTGCCTTCGCGGTGGCCGTCGCACTGGCGCTCTCCGCCTGCGCGTCATCGTCATCCTCGTCCTCCTCGACGGCGTCATCGTCGCCGAGCACTTCGCCTTCCGCCGCGGCCTCCGCCGGAAGCGGCGGCGTCTACAACCTCGGGCTCATCACTCCCGAGGGCAACATCAACCCGCTGACCACGGCCAACTTCAACACGATGGAAATCGTGGGGCTCGCCTCGGCCCAGCTGATCATCGAGAACACGAGCGGAAAGCTCGAGCCGCAGCTCGCGAGCTCGTGGACGCCGTCGGCCAACAAGCTCGCCTGGACCATCGCGCTGCGCCCGAACCTGAAATTCAGCAACGGTCAGCCCCTCACCGCCAACGACGTCGTGGCCACCTTCGACAGCATCATCAGCCCGAAGAGCCAGTCGCCCGCGCAGAGCAGCTTCGCGGGGATCGTCAAGTCGGTGGCGGCCGGGCCGAACGGCCAGTCGGTGATCTTCACGCTCGACGAGCCCTACTCGGACTTCCCGTACCTGCTGACCGGCGCGAACACCTGGATCCTGCCGGCCGGCTTCAACGCCAATAACTGGATCAACGACCCGGTTGGCGCCGGCCAGTTCATCCTGCAGAAGTACACGCCGGGCCAGGGCGTCACCTACACGAAGAACCCCTACTACTGGGACGCTTCCGCGGTCGACCTGTCGGGCATCGACGCGAAGTTCTATTCAGACGACCAGTCTGAGCTGCTCGCGTTCCAGAGCGGCGAGATCGACCAGATCACGTCGGACCCGACGATCGTCGCCGCCCTGGGCACCAGCTACCGCCAGGAACGCGAGGGCTACGCGAAATTCGACGGCATCGTGTTCAACGTCACCAAGGCCCCGTTCAACAGTCAGAACGTCCGCCAGGCGATCGCCTGGGCGCTGAACCGCCAGGCGATCGTCCAGGTCGCCTACAGCGGTGACGCGACCGTCGGCGACGACTACGCCACGTTCCCCGACTACGGGGTGCAGCCTCAGGGCGTGCCCGTGCGCGACCAGAACGACGCCAAGGTCAAGCAGCTGCTTGGCGGCCAAACGATCAGCTTCACGATCACCACCTACCAGGGTGAGCAGACGCTGGCCGAACTCGTGCAGCAGGAGCTCGAGGCCACCGGCAGCTTCAACGTCAAGCTGGACGTGATGACCGAGGCGCAGTACTACGCGGGGACCACGGTCTCGCCGTGGCTGGACTCGCCCGTGACGATCACCGACTGGGCGGACCGGCTGCCCGCGCAGCTGTACTCGCTGATGTACGCGGCGGGCAGCGCGTGGAACGCGTCGCACTACGCGAACTCCCAGCTAGCGACCCTTAACACGGAGTTCGAGGCGGCCACGTCGGCGGCGCAGCGGCAGTCGCTCGCCAACCAGATCGCCGAGATCGAGTGGACCGACGTGCCGGTCATCATCGCGGCGTTCGAGGAGAACGACGTTTACCTGAGCAACGCGGTCCAGGGGACGTTCCCCAACGGGCAGGACTTCTCAGGAGGATTCGACTTCCGCGGCATCTCGGTAGCGAGCTGACCACCCGCGACGATCAGGGAAGGGGTGGTACGCCCACGTGAGCGCGCTGAGCCCGGGGACGGCGACAACGACGCCTGAGCGCGGGTTCAGCGCGCTTTCCGACCGGCACAGCAGGATTCTCGTGCTGCTCGGAAAGCGGCTGATCCAGATTCCTATGGTCCTGTTCGTCGTCTCGATCATGACCTTCTGGCTGGTCCAGCTCGTACCGGGCGACCCGGGCCGCAACGCGCTCGGCCCGTACGCCACGCAGGCCCAGGTGCACGCGTGGGATGTGAGCAACGGCCTCACCGGACCGGTCGTCGCGCGCTACCTGCGCTGGCTGGGCGGCTTCTGCACCGGCAACTGGGGGACGAGCTTCGTCTACCTCGTGCCCTGCCGCGGGCTCGTGCTCGGCCATCTGGTGAACAGCATGCTGCTCGGCCTGTACGGGTTCGTGCTCATGGTGCCGCTGTCGATCGCCCTCGGCTCGGTGCAGGCTTACCGGGAGGGGCGGCGCTCCGACCGCGCGATCACGATCTCGCTGATGTCGCTGTCGTCGGTGCCCGAGTTCGTCGTCGGCGTGCTGCTGCTCGTCGTGTTCGCCGCCTGGCTCAAGATGGTTCCCGTCCAGTCGTCCGCCGACGCCACCGGCGACCTGCCGCAGCGTCTGCACGCGATGACGCTGCCCGCGGTGGTGCTCGCGATCGCCTACCTGGCGGTGCTCACCCGCATGGTGCGCACCGGCACGGCCGGCGCGATCACCGCGCAGTTCCACCGCACCGCCGTGCTCAAGGGGCTGCCCCCAGCCCAGATCGTGCGGCGCCATGTCACGCGCAACGCGCTGATCCCCACCATGCAGCTGCTCGGCCTGTACCTGGGCGCGCTGCTCGGCGGCAACGCCGTGGTAGAGACGCTGTTCAACTATCCAGGGCTCGGCGCCCTCCTCGTGGTCGCGGCCGAGCACAAGGACGTCGTGCTGCTCACCGACGCCGTCATGGTCACCGGGGTCGTCTCGCTGCTGGCGCTCCTGCTGACCGACGTCTGCCTGATCTTGATGGACCCGCGCATCCGCTTCGAAAACACGGAGAGCTGATGGACTCCCCGCCCCAGCGCGTGCCGGAAACGATCGCGGGAGCTGGCACCCCGCACTTCGCCGCGATGGCGCTGCCGGTGACCCTGGACGCCGCGGACACCGAGGACACCGGGACCGCCGGGCGGGGGCGGCGCCTGCGCGCCCTGCTGCGCCGCCCGACGTTCGTCGTCAGCGCGCTCATCGTGGCCTGGTGGGTGGGGGCCGCGCTGACCTGGCACCTGTTCGGCCTGAACCCCTACGTCAGCACCGGCGTGTACAACGCCCCGCCAAGCTGGGCGCAGCCGTTCGGCACCGACTACCTCGGCCGGAGCGTCTTCGCCCGGACCCTGGCCGGAGCGGATTCCGCGCTGGCCGTCGGCCCGCTTGGCTCGGTCCTGGCCACCCTCATCGGCGGCGCGCTCGGCGTCATCGCCGGCTACTTCCGCGGCTGGGTCGACACCGCGCTCATGCGGCTCTTCGACGTCCTCGTCGTGTTGCCGCCGCTCATCTTCCTGATCGTGGTCGTCGGCGCCTTCGGCGCCAGCACGCCCGCCCTGATCGTGATCATCGGCGTCGTCTTCGCCCCCGGCATCGCGCGCATCATCCGCGCCGCGGTCCTCGCGGAAATGGGCAAGAAGTACGTGACCACGGCCAAAGTGCAGGGCGAGTCGCGGCTGCGGATCATGATGACCGAACTCGTGCCGAACGTCCTGCCCACCCTGATCATCCAGGTCACCCTGAGCATGTCCGCCGCCATCTTGATGACGGCGACGCTGTCGTTCCTCGGCCTCGGCTGGCAGCCGCCGTCGCCGGACTGGGGCCTGACGATCGGCGAGAACCTCGGCTACCTGGAAAGCGCCTGGTGGACCGTGCTTGCCCCGGCGTTCGCGGTCGCCTCCCTCGTGGTGGCGACCCAGCTGATCGCCGACAACATCAAGGAGGTGTCGGCGTGAGGGCGTCGTCCGCCCCGGTCGTGGCCGTGGACAACCTCACGGTCGCCTACCGCGCCCGCCGGCAGACCGTGACCGCGATCCGCGGCCTGAGCTTCGCGGTCGAGGCAGGAGAGTCCTACGGGCTCGTCGGCGAGTCCGGCTCGGGCAAGACCACGGCCGCGATGGCGCTGACCCGGTACCTGCCGGCGAACACGGAGATCCATGCCGACGAGCTCGCCGTCGCCGGGGTCCCGGTCCTCGGACTGGACGGCCACGCGCTGCGCGGCTTCCGCTCGGGCACGCTCGCGGTCGTCTACCAGGAGCCCGGGCTGGCGCTGAACCCGACCATGCCCGTCGGCGAGCAGATCGCGGAGGTCTACCGGCTGCACGGCGCGAGCCGGCCGCGAGCCCGGATGAGCACCCTCGCCGCGATCGAGCGGGTGCGCCTGTCGCCGCCGCGGACGATCGCCAAGCGGTACCCGCACGAGCTTTCCGGGGGGCAGCAGCAGCGCATCGTCATAGCGATGGCGCTGGCCAATGAGCCGCGGCTGCTGATCCTTGACGAGCCGACAACCGGCCTGGACAGCCGGGTCGAGACCGAGATCATGGCCCTGATCGACAGCCTGCAGGCCGACCTCGCGTTCGCGAGCATCCTGATCAGTCACAACCTGCCGCTGGTGGCCGCGCACTGCCAGCGCATCGGCGTGCTGCGCCGTGGCGTGCTCGTCGAGGAAGGGGCGGCCGCCGACGTGCTGCTCGCGCCGCAGCACCCCTACACGCGGTCGCTGATCGCCGCGCTGCCCGACATAACCGCGGCGCGCGGCCCAGGCCGTTCCGCCGCCGCGGCCGCCGCGGCCGTCGACGCCGCCGACGGCCAGGGAACGCCAGCCCCGGCGGGGGCAGCGCCTGCTCAGGCGACCGGGCCCACCCAGGCGACCACGTTCGGTCCCGGCAGGCCGTCAGGTCCGCTGGTGACCGTGGAGCACGTGACCAAGCGCTACCATCGCAAGGTCGCGCTGCGGGACGTGTCGTTCACGATCGGCCGCGCCGAGGTGCTCGGCCTGGTCGGCGAGTCGGGCAGCGGCAAGACCACCCTCGGCCTCAGCGTCGCGGGCCTGACCGGCTACGAGGGCAGCATCAGGTTCGACGTCGAGGACCGGCGGCGCAGCCGCAAGGCCCTGCCGCGGGTGCAGGTCGTCTTCCAGAACGCCGACGCCTCGCTGAACCCCCGCCGCACGGTCAGGCAGGTGCTGACGCGGTCCATCGAGCTGCTTGGCGGCACCCAGACCGTCGAGGAACTCGGCGCGAGCACGGGGGTGTCACCGGACCTGCTCGGCAAGCTGCCGCACCAGCTGTCCGGCGGGCAGAAGCAGCGCGTTGCCATCGCCCGCGCCTTCGCCGGGCAGGTGCCGCTCGTGATCTGCGATGAGCCGACCTCCGCGCTCGACGTGTCCAGCCAGGCGCGCCTGCTTGACCTGCTCGGCGAGCTGCAAGAGCGCACCGGGGTGTCGTACCTGTTCATCTCCCATGACCTGGCCGTGGTGCGCCAGGTCTCCGATCGCATCGGCGTGCTGTACGACGGGGAGCTGGTGGAGCTCAAGGCCGCTGACGAGATCTTCGACAGACCTGAGCACCCGTACACGCAATCGCTCGTCGACTCCGCGGTCTCGCTGCGGCGGCGGCTGTCGGCATGACGCGGCAAGTCACGCGGCGAGTCACGCGGCGAGTCACAACGCAGAAAGCAGGGTTCCATGCCGATCGAACTGCGCTCCTGGATCAACCCGCAGTCCTACAGCAACAGCTACTCGACAGCGGGGATAGCGCGGGAGGCCGCTTACTTCACGCCGGTGCCCGAGCCCGTCACGGCCGACCCGGAGTACATCAGCTCAGAGGCCCGCGAGTACGAGGCGGCCGGCTACGACTCCAGCATCATCCCGCAGAGCGCGACCTGGCCGGATGTCACCGTGACGGCCGCGTGGGCGCTCGCGCACACGCGGCGGCTCAGCATCGTGCTGGCCCACCGGCCCGGCACGCAGGCGCCCACGGCGGCCGCGCGCGCCGTGGCGACACTGGACCGGGTGTCGGAGGGACGCACCGGGGTGCACCTGATCCTCGGCAGCGCCGGCGGCTCGGACCTGCCGCGCGACGGGGACCACGCCGACCGCGAGGAGCGCTACCGGCGCGCGGCGGAGTACCTGGAGATCTTCACCGGCGTGCTCACCAGGGACGAGCCGTTCGACTTCGACGGCGAGTTCTACCGGGTGCGCGGCGCCTTCTCCGGCGTCAAGCCCGTCCAGCGGCCCCGCCCGGTCATCTCCCTGCCGGCCGAGTCGGAGCAGGCGGTCGAGCTCGCGGCCCGCCACGGCGACGTGCTCGCCTTCCACGGCACCTCCCGCGCCAAGGTGGCCGCGAAGATCGCGCAGGCACGGCAGGCCGCACCCGGACGGGAGCTGCGTTTCTGGATCAACCTCAACATGATCGCCGGTGAGACCGACGAGCAGGCCCGCCAGCACGTGCGCGACCTCGAGCAGGCGATCCGGCGGCTGCAGGAGTACCGCTCGGGACAGCGCGGCGGGATCCGCTCGATTCGCGAGGACCGGTTCGCCGACCTCGGCGCGGCCGACGGGCAGTGGGAGGATGACGTGCTCTACCTGGGCCTCACCGCGCTCTCGCGCGCCACCCCGGCGCTCGTCGGGTCGCCGTCGACGATCGCGGACGCCGTCCTTGCCTACCACGAGCTCGGGGTCGGGGTTGTCACGCTCGGCAGCCACGTCACCAGCGAGCGGGACGCCGACCTGCGCCGGCAGACGCTGCGGCTCATCAGGCAGGCCGTCACGGTGCGGGACGCCGCCCCGGGCCGGGCCGCGTGAGGAAGCCGGGAACCATGACCGCCGAATACCGCAGCCGAGCGCCCCGCGCCCACTTCACCGCGTTCCTGTCCGGTGTCGGCTACCACGAGTCCGCGTGGCGGCTCGCGGACCCCGCCGACCTGACGGGCCCCGCGCGCTTCGGCGTGCTCGAGCGGGCGGCCCGCAGCGCCGAGCGCGGCCTGCTCGACGCCGCGTTCTTCGCCGACTCGCCCGGCCTGGCGATCTTCCGCGCCCGCTACTTCCCCCAGGTCGGCTTCGACCCGCTGGAGATCATCGCCGCGCTGTCGCGCGCCACGACGCGGGTCGGACTTGTCGCGACGGCGTCCACGACCTACAGCTCGCCCTACGACCTGGCCCGCAGGTTCGCCACCATCGATCACCTGTCCGGCGGCCGGGCCGGCTGGAACATCGTGACCACCCGCTATGCGGGGGCGGCGGGAAACTTCGGGCTCGCCGCGCACCCCGCCCACAAGGACCGTTACGCCCGGGCCGATGAGTTCGTCGAGGTGGTCTCGCGGCTGTGGGAGAGCTGGGACGCGAGCGCGGTCCTTGCCGACCAGGACAGCGGCGTCTGGGCGAACACCGACCTGATCAGGCCGGTCGATTTCCACGGCCGCTTCTTCGACGTCAGCGGTGCGCTGACACTGCCGCGCTCGCCGCAGGGCCGCCCCGCGTTCGCCCAGGCGGGATCGTC
>JASHPP010000119.1 GCA_030038035.1 Trebonia sp. | reverse complement strand
GCGGAGAGCCGGTCGCTGCCAAGCGAAGAGGAGATGTTCACGGTCACGCTCGCCGAGGCCAAGGACCTGCTCGCGCAGCCGAAGACCCGCGGGCGGGGGGCGCGCGCCGCCGCGCCGCCGCTGCGCGAACTCGGCGAGGACCCGGCGACCGGCAAGCCGATGCTGGTCAAGGACGGCCGGTTCGGCCCCTACGTGACCGACGGCGAGATCAACGCCTCGCTGCGCAAGGGCGACGAGGTGACGACGCTGACCGCGGCGCGCGCGGCCGAACTGCTCGCCGACCGCCGCGCCGCGCCGAAGGCCGCCGCCCCCAAAGCCGCCGCCAAAGCCGCCGCCAAGAGGACGTCGGCGAAGAAAGCGCCGGCCACACGAAAAAAGAATGAAACGCAAGGCAAGTAAAATTACGATCGCGCAGCCCTGACCAGGCATGCGGCTTTATCTCGATAGCCTTACGCCGTGAACTTCCGCGCAACGCCCCGCAGTGCCAGCCCGGGCGCCGGGCCGCCGGGCCGTCAGGCCAGGCTGAGCCGCCCCGGGGACGGCGTGCTGTCTATCAGGCCGTTCCGTGCGCTGTGGATCGCGTTGTCGCTGTCAAGCCTGGGCGACTGGCTCAGCATCGTCGCGCTGATCGCCCTGGCGCCGGGGCTCACCAGCGGCGGCGCCGTCGCCAAGAGCTCGGCCGTCGGCGGTGTCTGGGTGGTGACCCTGCTGCCCGCGCTGCTGCTCGGCCCGATCGCCGGCGCGCTCGCCGACCGGCTCGACCGGCGGGTGACGATGATCACGGGCGACGTGATCCGCGGCCTGCTGTTCGTGTCGATACCGCTGTTCCCCAACCTGACCTGGATCTACATCGCGAAGTTCCTGGCCGGGGTGGCCTCGCAGTTCTGGAATCCGGCCTGCGCGGCCACCATGCCCAACCTGGTGCCGAAGGACAAGCTGGAGCGGGCCAACCAGCTCACCCAGCTGACCACGTGGGGCACCGCGCCGCTGGCGGCCGGCCTGTTCAGCGTGCTGGCCCTGGTCAGCGAGGGGCTGAGCCGGGTGACGCCGCTGTTCCACACCAACAACGTGGACCTGGCGCTGTACTTCAACGCGGCGAGCTACTTCGTCTCCGCGCTCACCGTGTACTTCCTGCGCCAGATCGGCAACAGGCAGCGCAGCGGGAAGATCTCCGTGCCGTCCACCGCCAGGGCCATCTGGGAAGGCTGGCGGTTCATCGGCAAGACGCCCGTGGTCAGCGGGCTGGTCATCGGGATGCTCGGCGCGTTCTCCGCGGCCGGCGTCGTGGTCGGGCTCGGCTACTCCTACATCACAGAGACCCTGCACGGCGGCAGCGCGGGCTGGGGCCTGGTCTTCGCCGCGATCTTCGTCGGGATGGCGGTCGGCATGGCGTTCGGCACCCGGCTGCTCGGTGACTTCAGCCGCCGGCGGCTGTTCGGCGTGACGCTGACCGCGGCGGCGGTGCCGCTCGCGCTGATCGGCCTGGTGCCCAACCTGATCTTCGTGGTGTTCGCCGTCATCCTGCTCGGCGTGCTGTCCGGGATCGCCTACCCGACCGGCTTCACGATCGTCGGGCTCGAGGTCGACGACGACACCCGCGGCCGGGTGTTCGCGTTCTTCCAGTCCACGATCCAGGTGATCCTGCTCATGGTCATCGCGATCGTCCCGTTCCTTGCCGCTGGGTTCACCGCGGCGATCAAGGCCATCACCGGATCGGCCGACGTGCGCATCGCGCACGTCACCTACGCCTCGGCGGGGCAGAACCTGGTGGTCCTGCTGGCGGCGGCGCTCACCGCGCTCGTCGGCATCAGCTCCTACCGCCGGATGGACGACCGCAAGGGCGTGCCGCTGCGCGAGGACCTGCTCGCCGCGGTCCGCGGCGAGGGGTTCAAGGCGGTGCCTGAGGCGGCCGGCGTCAACGGCCACGCGCCGGTGGTGCAGCACGGGCTGTTCCTCGCCTTCGAGGGCGGCGAGGGCGCGGGCAAGACCACGCAGGCCCGGCTGATCGCGATCTGGCTGCGCGAGCAGGGCTATGACGTGGTGACCACCCACGAGCCCGGCGCGACGAAGGTCGGGATGCGGCTGCGCGCCCTGCTGCTCGACACCGCGCACGCGGGCATGTCGGCGTACGCGGAGGCGCTGATGTACGCGGCGGACCGGGCCGAGCACGTGGCCTCGGTCATCGAGCCTGCGCTCGCCCGCGGCGCCGTCGTGATCACCGACCGCTACATCGACTCCTCGCTCGCCTACCAGGGGGCCGGCCGCGGGCTGCGCACTCCCGAGATCGCGCGGCTGAACAGCTGGGCCACCGGCGGCCGGATGCCGGACCTGACGATCCTGCTCGACATGCCGCCCGAGGCCGGCCTGGGCCGGCGCACCCGGTCGGCGGACCGGCTCGAGGCCGAGCCGCCGGAGTTCCACCGGCGGGTGCGGGCCGGGTTCCTGGCGCTGGCCCGCGCGGAACCGTCCCGCTACCTCGTCGTGGACGCCACCCGCCCGGTGGAGGAGATCAGCCGGGAGGTCAAGGACCGCATCAGGGAGATCCTGCCCGATCCGGTGCCGCACGTGGCCGAGGCGAACACCGGCTCGTTCCCCGCGATCACCGACCACCTCCCGAACAACGTCACGATCTCGATCACCGACCCGGTGCCTGACCACACGACCGACCGCTTCACGGACCGCTGGTGAGCGTCTTCGACGAGCTGGCCGGGCAGGACCGGGTGGTCGCCCAGCTGCAGCAGGGGATCGGCGGTGCGATGACGCACGCGTGGCTGTTCACCGGGCCGCCCGGCTCGGGCCGGTCCGTCGCCGCCCGGGCGTTCGCCGCCGCGCTGCTGTGCCCTGATGGCGGCTGCGGCGAGTGCCCGAGCTGCCGCCAGGTCCGCGCGGGAACGCACGCCGACCTGCTGCTCGTCCGCCCGGAGGGGCTGTCCTACGGCGTGCGGCAGACCAGGGACCTGGTGCTGCGCGCGGCGGGCGCGCCGTCCGGCGGGCGCTGGCTCGTCGTGCTCTTCGAGGACGCGGACCGGTGCACCGAACAGGCCGCCAACGCGCTGCTCAAGGCCATCGAGGAACCCGCGCCGCGGACCGTGTGGCTGCTCTGCGCGCCAAGCGCGGAGGACCTGGTCACCACGATCCGGTCCCGGTGCCGGCTGATCTCCCTGCGGGTCCCGCCGTCCGCGGCGGTGGCCGCGGTGCTGACCGAACGCGACGGGGTGGAGCCTGCCAGCGCGCTGCAGGCCGCCCGGGCGGCGCAGGGCCACATCGGCCGGGCGCGGCGGCTGGCCACCGACCCGGCCGCTGCCGCGCGCCGTGCCGCCGTGCTGGCCGTGCCCGTGCAGGCGACCTCGCTCGGCCCTGCCCTCGCGGCGGCCGCCGCCCTCGTGCGGACCGCGGAAGACGAGGCGAAGTCGGTGACCGAGCAGCTCGACGAGCCGGAGAAGGACGCGGTGCGGCAGGCGTTCGGCGAGGGATCGACAGGCAAGGGGATAGCCAAGGCGATGCGCGGCATGGCCGGCGCGCTGAAGGACCTGGAGGACCGGCAAAAGTCGCGCGCCACCCGCGTCAAGCGGGACACCCTGGACGGCGCGCTGCTCGACCTGGCCGCCTTCTATCGCGACGTGCTCATGGTCCAGCTCGGCGCCGGCGTGGAGCTGGCCAACGCCGACCACGCGGACGACCTGCGCCGGCTGGCGAGTTCGGGCAGCCCGGAGTCGACGCTGCGCCGCATCGAGGCGGTCATGCGCTGCCGGGAGCGGCTCACGCTCAACGTCGCCCCGCTGCTCGCGGTCGAGGAGATGGCGATCTCCCTCTTCCGCGGCTAGGTTCCGCGCCAATGTTCGCCGACTGCCACTAACGCAGCCGGCGGTCCACCGCTTACCCTGAATCGGTGGGCATGATGATGGCGGTGAGCTTCGAGCGGTACGGACGGCTCTATTACCTCGACCCGGGTGACTACCAGCCGAAGATCGGCGACAAGGTGCTCGTGCCCACCGATACCGGCCCAGAGGTTGCCGAATGCGTCTGGGCGCCGCAGTGGGTATCCGAGGACATCGACGGCCTGCCGGTCTGCGCCGGCCTGGCCGCCCCGGCAGACCTCGCCAGGGACGAGGAGAACCGGCGCCGCCGCGCCGAGGGCCGGCTGGCCGCACGGCGCCTCATCCGCGAGCACGAACTGCCGATGAAGGTCACCGCGGTCGATTACGTGCCGTCGGGCAACGTGTTCACCGTCTACTTCAGCGCGCCGCACCGGGTCGACTTCCGCGCGCTTGTCCGCGATCTCGCCGCCCGGCTGCGGGCGCGGGTGGAGCTGCGGCAGATCGGGCCACGCGACGAGGCGCGGCTGCAGGGCGGCATCGGCCCCTGCGGCCGTGACCTGTGCTGCGCGACGTTCCTCAAGGACTTCGAGCCGGTGTCGGTCCGGATGGCGAAAGACCAGGACCTGCCGGTGAACCCGCTGCGCATCGCGGGCGCCTGCGGGCGGCTAATGTGCTGCCTGAAGTATGAGCACCCGCTCTACCAGGACTTCAAGAAGGAAGCGCCGCGCACCGGCGCGCATGTGCACACGCCGGAAGGGCCGGGCACCGTCGTGGGGCACAACGTGCCGGCGGACTCCGTGGTCGTCAAGCTGACCGCCGACGGGCGCACCTGCGCGTGTTCCCGGGCGAGCGTCTGCGGCTCCCGCAAGGCCTACGACTCGATGTATGGAGTCCGGAAGTTACCGGCCTGATCGAAATGTTCCGGTTTTCTGCTGCCAGAACGACACGAACCGGGAACAAATCGATCGCCGGGCTGGCCGCGTCGCTCGCGCTCGTGGCCGCGTGCACGACCGGCTGCACGGCGGGCCCGGCGGCCGCCAAGCCCGCGGCCACGGCTTCGGCGACTGCAGGTACCCCGGCCACCCCGAGCGCGGTGGCCCCGTCAGCGACAACCGCGCCGCCCACGACGCTGGCGCAGTACTACGCGCAGCGGCTGGACTGGGTGCCGTGCGACACCTACTTCAAGTGCGCCCGGCTGCTCGTCCCGTTCGACTACGCCCGCCCGGCCTGGCGCCGGTTCTCGCTCCCGGTGGTGGAGCTGCCCGCCGCCGACCCCGCGCTGCGGATCGGGGCGCTCGTGATCAATCCCGGCGGCCCTGGCGGTTCTGGCGTCGACTACGCGCTGGGCGCCCGCAGCGGCGAGTTCACCCAGGCCATCCTCGACCGCTTCGACATCGTCGGCTTCGACCCGCGCGGCGTCGGCGGCAGCGAGCCCGCCGTGCACTGCATGAGCGGCCCGCAGCTCGACACGTACTTCGCGACCAACGACGACCCGGCCAACGCGGCGCAGCTCGCCGCCGTCGTCGCCGAGAGCAGGCTGTACGCCGCCCAGTGCGCCCGCAACGCCGCCGCGCTGCTGCCGTACGTCGGCACCGTCAACGCGGCCAGGGACATGGATGTGCTGCGCGCCGCACTAGGCGAACCCGCCCTCACATACCTGGGCAAGTCATACGGAACGGTCCTCGGCGCCTCTTATGCGCAACAGTTCCCGACCCGGGTCCGGGCCCTGGTGCTCGACGGCGCCGTCAATCCCGCGCTGACCGGCCTGCAGCTCGACGTGGCGCAGGCGCAGGGGTTCGAGTCCGCGTTCGGCCAGTTCGCGGCGTGGTGCGTGACGCAGTCGGGGTGCCCGTTCGGGCAGGCAAGCGCGGACCACCCCGCGCCCGTCTTCGCGGCGGATGTCGCCAGGGTGGCGGGCCTGCTCGCCGCGGCCAGTCAGCACCCGCTGACCAACCTGCTCGGCGACGGCCAGCCGGCCGACGGCGCCATGCTGCTCACCGGCGTCGCCGCCGCCCTGTACCTGCGGGCGGAATGGCCGCTGCTGGTCAGCGCGCTTTCCGAGGCGTTCTCCGGCGACGGGACCGTGCTCGTCGAGCTGGCGAACTTCCTGATGGAACGCAACCCCAACGGGACCTACAGCAACCTGTCCGACGCGGAGACGGCGATCGACTGCGTCGACCGGCCGTGGCCGCGGTCCCTGGCGGCGTGGCGCGCGGCCGCCGCCGCGGCGGCGAAAGCGGCGCCGCTGTTCGGCGCCGCCATCGTGTGGGGATCGCTGCCGTGCGCGTACTGGCCGGTCAAGCCGTCGGTGCTCACGGCCCGGGCGGCCGGGGCACGGCCGATCCTCGTCGTCGGCGACCTGCACGACCCGGCGACACCGTACCAGTGGGCGGTCGGGCTCGCCCGCGACCTGGCCTCCGGCGTGCTGCTCGGCTGGAACGGCGAGGGGCACACGTCGTACATGGAGGGCAGCACCTGCGTGGACGACATCGTCGACGCCTACCTGATCTCGCTGAAGACCCCGCGTTCGGGCACCGTCTGCCCGTAACGCTTTCGCCTCCCGCAGGGACTGAACGGCGCAGCTGCGTTCCAGTCAACTGTTGGTTCATGGGAGGAGCAACTCGTGAAGGTACTCAGTCGTCTGCTGCCCGTCGCCGCGGTGGCCGTCGTGGCGGCG
>JASHPP010000795.1 GCA_030038035.1 Trebonia sp. | reverse complement strand
CCAGCGTCCTCCCGGACTTCGGCGTCTTCGTATCCCCGCCGGCACGATCGGCGCGCCACACGAACACCGCCAGCTGCTCGTTATCAAACCCGGCCTCGACCGCAGGCACCCACTGGCCATCGACCCAAGCCACGAGATGATCCCAGCACAGCGCCCGGACCTCCTCCGTCCGCAGGCCCGCGAGCAACGACACGACGATGTACGCTTCCAGCCGCGTCCCCTTGGCCGCAGCCATCAGCGCAACCGCCTGCTCCAAGGTCAGCGACTTCGACGGCCGCCCGCCCCGCTGCCCCTTCGGCGCGTCCACCAGCGCGGCGACGTTCCGCCCCACCAGGTCGTCACGCTCAGCCTGCCGGATCGCACGGACCAGCACGTTATGCGCGATCTGCAGCGTCCGCGTCGACAGCTCCGGCGCCATCCTGCCCAGCGCACCCTGGACATCCCCCGCAGTGAGCTCCGTCAGCCTGACGCCGCCTAGCTCCTCGTTCAACGCCTTCACGATCGTGCCGCGGTACAAGGTCACGGTTCGTGACGAGAGCCCGTCCACGCCGTGAGCCAGCCAGTCCTCGAGCGCGTCGCCCACGGTGTAGCGCCGCCGCGGCCGCAGCCCGCTGTCCACCTGCTGATGAAGTTCGCGGAGCCTGTCGCGGACCTCGGCCTTGGTCCGCCCGCTGACCTTCTTCCGGATGCGCGTCCCATCCGCGCTGAAACCCAGGCTGACCGCACCGACAAACCGGTTCCTCGACTCGTCCCAGTAGATCGAGTCCTCACCGTACCCGCGGCGTTTGCTTGTGGCTTGGGTCATACCTCCCAGCGTAACGCTGATGGCTCCCAGTTTGGCTCCCAGCCGCGCCGGGAGGCCTTTCAAATGGCCGCTGAGCTGTGCGCCAGGCAGGATTCGAACCCGCGACCCGCTGCTTAGAAGGCAGCTGCTCTATCCGGCTGAGCTACTGGCGCCCGGTGACCATTGTGCATGGCGAAGATCACACGTTGGCCACGCGCGGATCGCATTGTGCGGCGCCGCCCATCACCGACCGTAGCGGACCGCATCTGCTCCAATTTTACCGAACGATCCCGCCTTGCTCCTCAGACCGCACCGCTGCCAAGACCGAAGCCGGCCGTCCCACGGGCCCGGGGACACCGGCCATGCGCATCGCGCGGATCTGGCTGGCGTGCCGCGATAGTGTTCAGCTATGCCCGACACGGTTCTGTACACCGCCGAGGCGGTGTCTACTGGCGACGGCCGCAACGGCCATGTCACCTCGTCTGACCATCGGATCGACCTGGACCTCGCGTTCCCGCCCGAACTGGGCGGCACCGGCGCCGGCGCCAACCCTGAGGAGCTGTTCGCAGCCGGTTACGCCGCCTGCTTCCACAGCGCGCTGCGCCTGGTGGCGGGCCGCGAGCACACTTCGCTCGGCGATTCCACGGTGACCGCGCAGGTGGGCATCGGCCCGGAGGGCGACGCCTTCGGCCTGATCGTCACCCTGGTCGTCCACGTCCCGGGCCTGGAGCGGGACAAGGTCCGCGAGTTCGCGGACACCGCGCACCAGGTATGCCCGTACTCCCGCGCCACCAGGGGAAACATCAGCGTGGAGCTGCGCGTCCTGTGAGGCGGCGTCGGTTGTCCTGTAAGCCGCTCGGGGTGACCGGCGGCGTCGGCGAGGGCGTCGGCGTGGGCGTGGGTGACAGCGACGGCGTGGGTGTGGGCGTCGGGCTCGGGGTGGGCGGCGGCGCAGGCGGCGCCAGCTTCTCCGCCTGCTCGTACAAGACTCGCATCGCCGAGCCGAAATACGGGCTGTACGACGCCCACTCGTAGTCGCCGCCCTCTTCGTAGCCACCGATGCCGCCGAACACCGTGCCGGTCCCGTTTCTGGCGTCGTAACCGATGATCCACGGGCCGCCGCTGGTGCCGATCCAGAAGCCGTGGCAGTAGAACTCCATCTGACCGGCCCGGAACTTGAAGCTCTTCGTCAGGCACCGGACCGGCTCGGTGTCGGTGTCGTTATAGCCGATGACCTCGATGGTCTGCTTGTACGGCAGCGTGAAGCCGAGCGTCAGGGCTCCGGTGACGGCCTGGATCTTGGCGCCGCTGGCCTGGCCCACCGCCAGGAACGCGAAGTCGAGGTCGGGATCGTGGGACTTCTGCCAGCCGGGCGCCACGACGATCGACCGGACGGCCCACGCGCCGTAGGGCTCGTGCCCTCGGTCGTAGCCGGGGACATAGATGACGTTGGCAGCGAACTTTTTCGCGTCGACGCAGTGCGCGGCCGTGATGACCAGGTCGCCGAGCGCGGACTTCACCGTGTCGGCGGTGCAGAAGTGGTCCTGCCCGCTCGTCGAGGTGAACAGCGCGCCCGTGGTGGGCGCGCCGCTGAAGTGAACCGCGGTCGGGATTCCCTTGGGCGGCTCGACCGCCGGCCGTGCCGCGGCCGAGGGAAGCGCCGCGGACCGCGCCGCCGCCATCCGGGCTGGCGTCCAGTAGGCGAGCGCGGCGCGCTGCGCGGCCGCGCTGATCTGATGAACGGCCGCGCTCACGGCCGGCCGCGCTGCCGCCACCGACACGCCGGCGCCGAGCCCCACGGCGGCGAGCACGCCAAACACGGCGACAAGCGTGATCCCCCGTGTGCCGCCCGTCCCTCGTGCACACATCCGCCCGGACACCGAGACTCCCATGACTGCGCCACCTGGTCCGCCATGTGAATCCAATCACGGTACGCCCGGGTTTAACCGGGAAACGCCCCGCGGCCGCGTGCTCCCGCCGCCGCGCCTTGGCCCGCCCGTCATCCGGACAACACGTGTCACGGCCAGGCGGGTCGTGGCGTCACTTAAGCGGGATCCAGAGCCGCACGGTGGTCCCGGCCCCCGGCGCGGACGACAGCCGGGCGTAGCCGCCGTGGGCGGTGGCGATGGCGTGCACGATCGAAAGCCCGAGGCCGCTGCCCGCGACCTCGGCTCCGGCGGCCCGGTGCCCGTTCAGTCGGCCCGCGCGGGCGCCGTCGCCTGAACCGCGGTAGAAGCGGTCGAAGGCGCGCGCCGCGTCGCAGGCGGACATGCCAGGGCCGTCGTCGGCGACCTCGAGCACGGCGCCGTCGCTTTCCTCGAACACCCGCACCGTTGCGGGAGTGCCCGGCGGCGTGTGCGCGCGCACGTTGCCGAGCAGGTTCGCGAGCACCTGGCGCATCCGCGGTTCATCGACGGTCACCACCAGGCTGGGCGGCAGCTGCGCGGCGACCTCGCGGTCCGGCTCGACCGCCCGCGCGTCGGCGACCGCGTCCCTGGCCACGGTCGTCAGGTCTGTCTCCGTCAGGTCGAGGGAGGAAGGGCGGCCAAGACGGGCCAGCTCGAGCAGCTCGGCGACCAGCATGCTCATGCGTTCGGCCTCCTGCTCGATCCGCCGCATGGCGTTCGGCAGCTCGTCCGGGCCGAGCGCGCCCTGCCGGTAGAGTTCCGCGTACCCCCGGATCGTGGTCAGCGGCGTGCGCAGCTCGTGCGAGGCGTCCGCGGCGAACTGACGCACCTTCTGCTCGGACTGCAGCCGCGCGCCGAAGGCCTGCTGGATCCGGTCCAGCATCGTGTTGATCGCCGCCGCGAGCCGGCTGGTCTCCTGGCGGCTGCCCGCGTCCGGCATCCGCGCGGCCAGGTCACCGCTGCCGGTGATCAAGTCCGCCGTGCGCGCCATCCGGTCCAGCGGCGCCAGGCCGCGGCCGATCAGCCAGCTCCCGCAGACCGCGAGCAGGGCGAGCAGGATGCCGCCGGTGATCAGCTCGGCGAGCACGACGGCGCGCACGTGACTGGCGACGGCGCTGACCGGCCGGCCGACCAAGACGATGTACTGGCCGGACGGCAGCAGGTCATCGGCGTCCGGGGTTATCGTCACCGGGCGCCATGCCGCCTGCAGCGCGGGCCCGGCGGACAGGTCGAGGCGGAACGGCTGGTCGCGGCTGGCGAGCGTGTTCAGGTACGCGGTCACGCCCGCGGCCGGCTTGCCGGCCAGCCTGGCGAGCATTTCCCGCAGTTCGGCCGAGACGGCGGAACCCGGCGTAAGCTCCCCTGCCTTGGCAGTTCCCAGCGAGAGGTAAGCGCCGTCGAACCCGTCGGTCGCCTTGGCGATGTCCATCACCGGCTGCCTGGCCGCCAGCCGGAGCTCGGCGTCGGACTGGTTTTGCTCGAGCGTGCTGAGCACTACCGTGCTGACCACGCCCATCACGATGAGGAAGATGGCGGTCAGCGCGATCAGGCCGGCGAGCAGCCGGGC
>JASHPP010000118.1 GCA_030038035.1 Trebonia sp. | reverse complement strand
GATCCGGCCCCAGCCGCCCGCGCGCATGAACGGCACGACCGCGCGGATGCAGCGCAGGTAGCCGAGCACCTTCACGTTGACCTGCTCGGTGAACTCGGCGGCGTCGAAGCCGTCGATGCCGACCACCGCGCCGGTGTTGGGCCGCGCCGCGGCGTTCACGAGGATGTCCACCCCGCCGAGTTCGGCCGCGACCGCGGTGACCATCTCCCTGACGGACTCGTCGTCGCCGGTATCGGCCCCGACCGCGATCACGTGCCGGCCTGATTCGGCGGCGACCGCGTCCCGCGCGGTCTCCAGGGCGGCCGTGTCGCGGGCCACGAGGGCCACATCACATCCCTCGGCGGCGAGCGCACGGGCAACCGCCAGCCCGATGCCCCGGCTGCCGCCCGTGACGATCGCCCGCTTACCGGTGAGTTCCAGGTCCATGCCGCGATCTTGGCACACCGGATCGTCTTGCCGTTAACGTTGGCTCTCGCAATGGCCGCGCCACCGCCCGTTCCCGTCAGCAGCGATAGGTCAACGCCGTTTATTGCGAAGACTTTTTTATCGTGTAGAGATTTCGTACCTGAAGGTCCGAAAAGTCTTCGCGATCATGGTCAGGGGCTCGAAACTCGCCTGCCCGCGCGGCAACGGTTCGCGCGGCGGCGGCGGATCGGATCGTCGGCCCGCGTTACCGTCCGGCTCGCCGCGGGACCCGGACCTGATGGCACGCGAGGTCGCCCGGGTCGCGCGCTGGATCGACACGCTCGGCTGAGGCAGCGCACGGGACCTACGACCGGGTGATTCATGCTGTCGGTCTCTGGCCGCGCGGCCTGCGGCGGGCGTGTGCTTTTTGGGACGGGACGGGGGATAACAGGGATACGCGAGAGAAAGGATGGACAGATGAGCAGCATCTTGCGCAGGGACCCGAAGACGGTGGTTCCGGACCTCATCGACTGGTTCGAAGCGCCCTTCGTGACGCTCCGCCCGTACCTGGCCCAGCCGATCAGGATCGAGGAGTACGTCGAGGGCGGCCGCTACTTCGTGAAGGCAGAAATCGCGGGCATCGACCCGGAGAAGGACGCCGAGGTGACGGTCGGCGCGGGTTACCTGACGATCCGCGCCGAACGGCACGAGACGGTCGAGGCGACGCACCGGTCTGAGTTCCGGTACGGCTCGTTCTCGCGCACCCTCTCCCTGCCGGCCGACGCCAACCCGGACGACGTCACGGCCACCTACGCCCACGGGATCCTCACGGTGAGCATCGGCATGAAGACGCAAAAGCCCGAGTCGGCCAAGAAGGTCGAGATCAAGGCCGGCACGTAAGCGCGCCAGGCAAGTGATCGCGAGCGCCGGCCGGCTGAGCCGGCGCTCGAAGGGGCAGCCGCCACCTCCCGCGCGCGGCCGCATCCCCGATAGGCTCGGCTCATCGGGTGACGCGAAATTGAGGATGGGTCATGCTGCGGTACGCTCTCGTGCGGCCAGCGGTCGAGCAGGTGGACCTGGCGTCGGTCGCGCCGTACATGTTCTGGCTGATGTTCCGCAACGTCGCCTCCGACGGCCTGGTCTTCGACGACCCGGTCAACGCGGGTGTCATCTCCGCACCCGGCTGCGTGCTCGCCTCGCCGTCGTGGGAGAACACCGCCACGCAGGTCACGCAGGACTACGTGTACCACTGGACCCGCGACGCCGCGATCGTGGCGAGGGAGCTGTCGTACGCCTACGCGGCGGGGATGCTGCCGGGCAACCAGCCGCTGATCGACTACGCGAGCTTCTCCCGGCTCTGCCAGGACTCAGCAGGCGACTTCGACCGCGCGTCGTACTACATCAACGGGACGCAGCGCCCGTGGACCGACCAGACCGACGGCCCGGCCCTGCAGACGCTGGCCCTGCTGAACCTCTACGGCCAGCTTGACGCGGCCACGCGGGCGACGGCGCGGGCGCTGATCACCGCGAACCTGGACTTCCTGCAGAACGCGTACCAGGGGCAGACGTACAACGTGTGGGAGGAAGAGTACGGTTTCTCCTTCTTCGCCAGGTCGGTGCAGCTCAAGTGCTTCGAGTCGGTCGCCGCCAATACGGTCGGCATCGCCGTCCCCGGCTGGCTCTCCGCCGCCATGTCCTGGCTGACCAGCGCGCTCGACGAGCACTGGAACGGCGAGTGCTACCAGTCGATGCTGCCCGTCCCCACCGACTACCGCGCCCCCTACGACCCGAACATCGACGTGGTGCTCTCGGCCGTCTACGGCGCCGAGTCGGTCACCGACACCAAGCTGCTGGCCACCGCCGCGCAGCTGCGCGCCCAGTGGGCCGATCCTGGCTCGAAGTACTTCTACCCGATCAACGGCGACGACGCGCGGCGCGGCCTCGGCCCGCTGCTCGGCCGCTATCCCGGCGACGTCTACGACGGCGACACCGACACGCTGGCCGGCGACCACCCGTGGGCGCTGTCCACCGCGAGCTTCGCCGAGCTGTACTACCGGCTTGCGGCAAAAATCACTTCATCCCGAACGATCCCCGCCGACTCCCTTTCCGCACCCTTCTTCGCCCAGGTCGGGTTCGACGTCGCCGTCGCTCCGCTGCCGGCGCCGCTGGCGGTGGCGGCGGCGCTGCGCGCCGCCGGCGACCAGATGCTGCAGGCGGTCGTCTTCCACAGCGACCACTTCGAGCTCAGCGAGCAGTTCGACGCGGTGACCGGCTTTGAGAAGAGCGTCAGGAACCTGTCGTGGAGCTACGCCGCGTTCCTGTCCGCCGTCCGCGCGCGCAGCGCCTGCGCGGCGAACACCTAGCCCGCGACCCCGGTTCGTCCGGTCAGACCGCGTTCGCGTTGCCCGCCGGCGCGGTCTGCAGCGGCGCCTTCGCGGTGTCGGGGGGCAGCGTCGCCGGGTTGACGAACGTGCTGCCGCCCGGCCCGGCTTCCACGGCCTCGTGCAGCGCGCTGCCCTTCAGGTACTGCGACCAGGACAGGAACCACATGGTCCAGCCGTTGTCCCACGTGCCGGCGAGCGGGCTGCCCGTGATCGTGATCGGGTCGCCCGGCACCGCGAGGTTGTAGTAGATCTCGGCGTCGGCCGGCGGCAGGTTCACGCACCCGTGGCTCACGTTCTCATAGCCCTGCTCGCTGACCGACCAGTACGCGTCGTGGTAGTAATCACCGCTGAACGTGAACCGCACAGACCACGGGACCTCGAGGCTGTATCCCGGACCGGTCATCAGGACGGGGTTTTCCTTCTCGATCGTCAGGTAACTGCCATCCGGCGTGTCAAGGCCCGGCCGCCCGGTGCTGATCGGCCAGTCGTACCGTAGCTTGCCGTCGACGTAGATCTGCGTGTAGTGCGTCCGCGTGCTGCCGACCGCGATCACCGACTGTCCGATGTCGAACGTCTGGGTCAGCGTGTGGTACCCGTACACGCCGGGCGCGCCCTCGACGCCGTTCAGGTGCCCGGTGAAGCTGACCGTGGTGCCGGCCGGCCAGTAGTCGCGCGGCCGGAAGTACGCGCAGGTCACGGCCATGTTGCAGTTCTGGTCCCAGTACCACGCGCCGACGACCGGCGTGGACGTGCTTACCTGCAGCGCCCGTTCGACCGCGGCCTCGTTCGTGATCTTCTGGCTGAAGTACAAGATGATCGGCATGCCGACCCCGTAGGTCTGGTCGTACCCCTCGACGATCTCGGTGCTGAACGTCTGCGCCGGGGTGAGGGTGCGGAACGCGCTCGTCTTCGTGACCTTGACCCCGCTG
>JASHPP010000794.1 GCA_030038035.1 Trebonia sp. | reverse complement strand
GAGCCGTTCGCTGCCAACCTGCCCGGCATACCCGACAACATGTCCTCCGTCGGCGACGGCACCTACTGGGTCGCCTTCCCCTCACCGCGACTGCCCCTCGTCGACCGGCTGATGCCACACCCGGCTCCACGACGCGTCGCGTCGCGGCTGCCCGAACGACTGCAGCCCGCCGCGAAACGCTACGGCCTCGTGGCTCAGCTGGGCGCAGACGGAGTGATCATCAAGTCCCTGCACGGCCCTTCCGGTCGCTACCGCGAGATCGTCGGCGTCCGTCAGCACGACGGGTGGCTATACCTCGGCAGCCTGTACGAGACCGCGGTAGGCCGGGTGCCGGTGCCCGCCTGAAGTCCGCGCCGCGCCGGCCGATCCGCCCGCACCCTCAGCCGGCTGCGAACGCCTCGATTGCCACCCGGTTCGTCAGCGGGCGCCGGATAAGTCCTTGCGGCCGGTTGCCGCGATGCTGACGCCGAGCCCGATCATCATCAAGCCGCCAGCGCCGCCGATCAGCGTCAGGCGCCGCGGTGACCGGGCGAACCACTGCCGGACGGTGCCCGCCGCTGCCGCCCACACGCTGTCGAGGACGAGCGCGATGACCGGGAACAGGGCGCCGACGATCAGCATCTGCGCCTGCCCCGACAGGTGCCCGGCGGCGCGGTCGGTGAACTCCGGCAGGGCGATCACGAAGAACACGATGGTCTTCGGGTTGGTCGCTCCCACGATAAAACCGTCGCGCATCGCCCGCAGTGGCGACACGGGTACGATCCGTGCCGCCAGCGCCTCGGCCATCGACTGCCTGTGCCGGATCGCCTGGACCCCGAGGAAGGCCAGGTAGGCGGCGCCTGCATATTTGACGATCATGAATATTTCCGCCGACCGCTCTATGAGCGCGCCAACGCCGAACGCGACCGCCGCGATTTGCACACATAGACCCAGCTCGTTCCCGGCGACCGAGAACAGCGCAGACCTGCGGCCGACCGTCAGTGCGCGGCCGATGGTGAACAGCACGCTCGGCCCGGGAATTGCAATGAGTAGCGCCGCAAGGCCGGCAAACTGCAATAGATGACTCGCCGACACCATGGGTCCAATCTATGGTGGACCGAGCGCCCCAGCCAGCGGTTATCAACGTGCTGCTCGACTGCCGCCTCGTCGTACCTGCCTTCCTCGCAGGCGCACCACCCACGTTTCAGAACCGGGCCAGATCGACCAGTTATAAGCCTTTCGGCTGACCTGGTGCCGCGGTGCCGTTAGCCACGCCAGACGGCCGGTTCGCGCGTATCAGCAAGCAGATCGCCTTCGCTGGCATATCACGTACTGTGCTGCATCGCCCGTCGCGGATCGAGAGAACCACAATCCGGTATCATCAATGATACCATGGCGTGCATGGCGATGACCTTGCGGCTTGCCGACGATGAGACCGAGGCGCTGCGGCGGCGCGCCGAGTTTGAGCACCGGTCCATGCAGGAAGTGGCCCGGCAGGCGATCCGCGAGTACGTGGAAAACCACAGCCGCGCCGAGCTGCTGGACCAGGTCCTCGACGAGGAACTGCCGCGTTACGCCGAGGCGCTGGAGCGGCTCGGCCAGTGATCTACCTGACGCTGCCCGAACTGCTGCACGTCGCGGAGCGGACTCTCGGGCCTGGCTACGCCGTGCGCGACTACGGGCTGCTGGAAGCGGCGCTGGCCCGCCCCCGGGCGACCGCGTTCGGCAAGGACGCCTACCCGGACCTGGACGCCAAGGCCGCCGCCCTGCTGCATTCCATCGCCCGCAACCACGCGCTCATCGACGGCAACAAGCGGCTCGCCCTGGCCGCCGTCATCGCCTTCTACGGCCTCAACGGCCGCCGGCTAACCATGACCAACGACGAGGCCTACTACCTGGTGATGAGCGTCGCCGCCGGGCAACTCGACACTGTCGACGACATCGCGGCCGTCCTCCAGCGCACCACTCAGCCCCGCGGGTGACGCGACAGCGCCAGCCCGCTTAGGCGAAGGCGGGTAACTGGGCTGGCCGAGCACCCGCGCCAGCGAGTGAAACCGCCGTGAAACCGGGGTGAATCCCGGTGCGTGCACCTTCGACGTGGTCGTGGCCGCCAGGCCGCACCGGAAGTGAAGGGCATCCTGATGGCGGCACAACCGATGACAGCACAACCGGCCCAGGCGATCCACGTACAGGGCCTGGAGAAGTCATACAAAAAGCTGCGCGCGCTGCGCGGCGTCGACTTCGACGTGGCGCGGGGCAGTATCTTCGCCCTGCTCGGCTCCAACGGCGCGGGAAAAACCACGGTCGTGAATATCCTGTCGACGCTGCTCAAGCCCGACGCGGGGACGGCCACTGTCAACGGCTTCGACGTCGCCACGCAGGGTGCGCAGGTGCGGGAGTCCATCAGCCTCACCGGGCAGTTCACGGCGGTGGACGAGATCCTCACCGGGCGGGAGAACCTGGTGCTCGCGGCGCGGCTGCGGCACCTGAAGGGCGCCGGCCAGATCGCGGATGGCCTGCTGGCCCGCTTCCAGCTCACCGACGCTGCGCAGCGACGGGTGTCGACGTATTCCGGGGGCATGCGCCGCCGCCTGGACGTCGCGATGAGCCTCACCGGGAACCCGCCGGTGGTGTTCCTGGACGAGCCGACGACCGGGCTCGATCCCCAGGCGCGCCTTGAGGTGTGGCAGGCCGTCAGGGAACTCGCCGGGCGCGGTGCGACGGTGCTGCTCACCACGCAGTACCTGGACGAGGCCGAACACCTTGCCGACCGGATCGCGATCCTGCACCAGGGTCGGATCATCGCCAACGGCACTCTCACCGAACTGAAGCAGCTCTTCCCTCCTGCCAAGGTCGAGTACGTCGAGAAACAGCCGACGCTTGAGGACATCTTCCTCGCCATCACCGGCGACGGCCGTAACGGCGGCAGCGACAGCGGGGCCGGCGTCGGCCGCACAGGAGGCTAGGGAACAACGATGAACACGCATTTCTTCGGCGACACCGCCGTCCTGCTTGGACGGTCCATGCGCCACATCGCGCGCAGCCCGGACACGATCATCACGACCGCCGTCATGCCGATCGCCTTGCTGCTGCTGTTCGTCTACGTGTTCGGCGGCGCCATCAAACACGGGCCGCAAGCGTATGTGACCTACCTGCTGCCCGGGATCCTGCTTATCACGATCGCCTCAGGCATCTCCTACACCGCGCTCCGGCTCTTCACGGACATGCAGGGCGGCATCTTCCAGCGGTTCCAATCCATGCCGATCGCCCGGTCGTCCGCGCTGTGGTCGCACGTGCTGACCTCGCTGGCCGCCAACCTGATCTCGCTCGTGGTCGTCGTGCTCGTCGCTGTCGCCATGGGCTTCCGCTCGGGGGCGGGAGCGCTGGCGTGGCTCGCGGTCGCCGGCATCCTGTTCCTGTTCACCCTGGCGCTGACGTGGATCGCCGTCATCCCCGGCCTGTCCGCTAAGTCCGTGGACGGCGCGGGCGCGTTCTCCTACCCGCTCATCTTCCTGCCGTTCATCAGCTCGGCATTCGTGCCCACAAGCACCATGCCCGGGCCGGTACGCGCCTTCGCCGACAACCAGCCCGTGACCTCCATCGTCAACACGGTCCGCGACCTGCTCGCTCAGCAGCCGGCCGGCACCAGCATCTGGACCGGCCTCGCCTGGTGCCTCGGCATCCTCGTCGTCGCGTACGCGCTCGCCATCGTCACCTACCACCGCAAGATCGCATAGCGATGTGCCGGGCGCGGGTCCTGTTCCGGGGGGAACTCAACCGCCGACCGCCGCCCGCGCCGCAAGCGCGGCGCGGGCGGCGGCGCGCAGGCGTTGCGGGTCCAGGCCCGCGTACGACGACACGGCGCCGGCGTAGGCCGGCCCGTCGGCGTCTTGTGCAGCCTGCCGGGCGCGCGCGGCGGACATGGCCGGCTGGAGCCCGTTCTTGAGGCCGAAGCGCTCGGCCAGCGCGATCATCCTGGCTCCCGACTTCGCCAAGCCGGCGTCCGCCGCGCGCTGGCCCTGGTCGATGTCGGTCATTGCCAGGGCCAGCAGCAGTGAGCCGCAGACGGCGAGGCCATCGGAGGCGGCCAGCGTTCCAGACGGCGGCCCCGGGTCCGTGGTCAGCGCTGACAGCGCGGCGGGCAGCGCCCCGGTGATCTCCGCAACCAGGCCGAGTCGGCCGTGGTGCGCGTGGACGACCACGGTCGTGGCCTGAATCTGCAGTGCCCAGGGATCCACGCTGGACAGGTCCCCGCCGGGCCCGGGGCGCTGCGCGTCCCGCAATGTCGCCGCGGCAGTGCGCAACAGGTGCAGGCCGGTATCGACGTCGCCGCGGCCGAGCGCGATCTCGGCGCGCATCACGGTGTCGAACATCGGCATATCCCAGGGCTCGTCCGCGCCGTGCGGCGTTGTCAGCTTCAGCTCGCGTTCCGCCTCGTCGTAGGCGCCCAGCTGCAGGTTGGCTGCCACGATTGCCTCGCGCACCCGGTCCGCGGTGGACCACGCCCCGAACGCCTCGAGCACCGACAGCGCCGCGGTCAGGTGATGCAGCGCCTCGTCGCACGAACCGGCCTCGTCAGCTTGGAGGCACAGTTCGCCGATCCGGGCATGCGCGGCGGTCCGGAGCCACGCACTGCCACGGCGCTCGACGGCGGCGAGCGACCGCCGCGCCGCCGCAAGCGCGCCGTCCAGGTCGCCCGCCTCCTCCCACATGTAGCTGGCCACGTAGCTGGCCATGCCCGCGATCAGCGGCTGGTCGCTATCGGCCAGCGCCTGCATGGCTGCGAGGTCCGCCTCGGGCGGCCCATGCAGCGCGTTCAGCACGGCCTGCGCGGCCCGCGCGAAGGTGTCCGGCGGAGCGGGCGGCAGCCGCCGCAGGCCCACCAGGAACCGCGCCGGGCTTGGCCCCCGCAGCAGCAACCCGCTCATCGCGCCCAGGACCAGGCTGGTCCGGGTTGCCTCGACGAGGGCGGGTTCGGGCCGGAACGGCGGCAGAATCCGGGCCGTGTCCCCGGCCAGGGCAGTCAGGCGGCCGAAGCTCGACTCGGCCACCCACAGCGCGCCCAGCACCGCCGACACCGCAGCGACCGTTCCCGCGTCCCTGCGGTCGAGCCCGTGCCGCAAGGCCTGGACCAGGTTGTCCTGCTCACTCCTGACCAGCTCAAAAGCAGCGAGGTCGTCGCGGGCGAGCACCGAGCCGTGGTGCGCGACGCCGAAGCCGCGGGCCCAGTCCAGGAACCGGCCGGTGACGCGATCGGTCTCGCCCGCGTCCTCCCGGCGCGCCGCGGCGAACTCCCGGACGGTTTCCAGCATGCGGTAGCGGGTGCCCGAGGCGGTGTCGACGACCTTGAGCAGCGACTGACCGGCGAGCGGCTCAAGGACCGGCAGGATGCTGTCGCCGAGCAGGTGCCTGGCGGCGCCGGCGGTGAAGCCGCCGGGGAACACCGACAGGGCGCGCATAGCTGCCTGCCCGGCCGGGTCGAGGAGGTTCCAGCTCCAGTCGATGACGGCGTGCAGCGTCCGGTGTCGTTGCGGCGCGTCGCTCGCGCCCCCGCGCAGCACGGCGAACCTGTCGTCGAGGCGGCTGGCAATCTCGGCCACCGACATGACCCGGACCCGTGCGGCGGCCAGTTCCGCGGCGAGCGGCAGCCCGTCCAGGCGGCCGCACAGCTCCCGCACGGCCGACGCGGGCAGGTCAGCGTCGGGCCGGGCCGCCCGTGCCCGCTGCTCGAAAAGCTCGGCCGTGGTGGCCAGGTCCAGCTCGGGCAGCAGGTACACCGATTCCGACGACAGACCAAGCGGAGCGCGGCTTGTGGTAAGCACGCGCAGGTCCTTGCTCAGCGCCACCAGGACCCGCACCAGGTCCGCGGCGCCCTGCACCACGTGCTCGCAGTTGTCCAGCACCAGCAGCGCAGGACCCGGACCCAGGGCGGCCACGATCCCGGCGGGTCGCTGCGGCGGTGCGCCGGCGCGGCTGACCGGGCTGCCGCCTTCCTCGCCGACGCCAAGGGCGGACGCCACCTCGGCCGTGACATCGCCATCGGCGGCGACGCCAGCGAGCTCGACGACGTGCACGACGCGCTGCTCTGCCTGGCTGCTGACCGCGTGCGCCAGCCGGGTCTTGCCCAGGCCGCCGGTACCAACGATCGACGTGACCCGGGACCCGCGCAGCAGGCCGGCCACGGCGGCGATGTCGTGGTCCCGGCCGAGCAGCGGGTTGGGCTCGTGCCGGACACCGCGGCGGATCACGGGCACGCCGGCCTGCAGCAGCTCCTGGTGCACACCCTGCAGCGCGGCACCCGGGTCGCTGCCGAGCTCGTCGCGCAGCCGCCGCCGGTAATCGGCGTATCTGGCGAGCGCGGCCGCGGGCCCAGCCGTCGCCGCCTCGCACCGCAGCAGTTCGGCCAGGACTTCCTCATCCCGCGGGGACCGCAGGGTCAGCTCGCCCAGCGGTGCTGCCGCCTCGGCCCGCCGCCCCAGACGTGACAGCGCCAGCGCGCGGGCCCGCAGCAGCGACCGGTAGGCAGGAACCCGGGCCGCACGCAGGACCGACAGCGGCTGGCCGTCCCCGGCCTCCCAGTCCGCGGCGCCGTCGCACAGCGCGAGCCCGGCCTCGGCATGTCCGAGCGCCCCGAGGTGATCCCCGGCCCGGGACCGCTTCTCACTCTCGTCCGCGCTGACCAGTATCGCGGAGGCATCGATCTGGTCGTCACCCAACGAGAGGCGGTATCCACCCGGCGTGCTCACGATGACACCGGCGCCGAGGCGGGCCCGGGCCCGTGACACAACGACCTGGAGCGCCTTCAACGGGTGCTCGGGTCGCTCGTCCGGCCACAGCGCGTCCACCAGCCGGGAAGTGCTGCACCCCGCGTGCGGATCCTCGGCCAGGAGCGCAAGCAGGTTTTGCAGCCGGGGGCCGGTGATCTCCAGGCTGCCATAACTAACCTGCGACAGCAGGGCCAGCTCAACCGTCACCGCCATCAGATTAGCCGGTCTCCTCCCAGATGACGCGGGTGACGGCGATGCCCCGGACGTACCGCTGCCGGCACCTCCGCAGTGGGCCGCCTGACAGTGCGCTGCAGTTCCTGATCAGCCGTCAACCGGAGGCCGGGTGGCCTCTGGGGCTTCCTGCCTACGCCGCTTGCGCATGATCGCGATAGCGAGCTTCACGTGCTTGACCGCCGAGCCGGGCAGAGCGTCCCGGTCAGCTTCTGACATGGCCACCACGCGCTGCAGCAGGGCAATGGCCTGCTCTTCGGCCTTGTCTTTCCGGTGCGTCACGTCGGCCCTCCTGCTGTCCCGGCGCTGCTACGCCAGGCGCACCCTGCCATCCGGGGAAAAGCGCGGTTTCGAACGACGTCAGGAATGCCGGGGTCGTAACGGGACAGGCCCAGCATGGCACATATGCCCCTGACAGCCTCTGCACGGAGCCGCGCTGTCATGCCTGGGCAGGTTCGCTGACCTCCGCCAGGTCCTGGCCACCCGGCCGGCTGAGGCGCGAATCCGCATTAGGGGGCCGAGACAAGCCGCAGATGAAAGGAGTCACCCGGACGGGGCTGGCGGTGGGGCCCCCAGCGCCAAGCCTATTGCAATGCCGGGAACTTAAGGCGGCTTGGTTGTTGTGGTTTGGGGTTGTTTTGCCTGGCTGGGGGCGGTGTGAGTGGCTGTGCCGGGGGTGGTGATGGCGATGGTGTAGCGGACGTGCTGGTTGCTGTTGCTGGTGCTGGTTCTGGCCGGGTATGTTGCGGCGCGCCGTTTGACGGCGCGGGCGCAGACGCGGCCGGGGCGGTGGGGGACGAGGGCGGCGGGGGTGAGGATCGCGGCTTCGGTTGCGGCCAGGGCTGCTGTGAGGTCGTCGCGGGCGGGGATGATGGTGCGGCGGACG
>JASHPP010000793.1 GCA_030038035.1 Trebonia sp. | reverse complement strand
CGGTCGATGCGACGGCCCAGCCGATGCTGGTCAGGGAGCATCAGCTCGGGCAGCATGCGCCGAAGATCGGCGGGCTCGGGCATCTCGGAAGGCTGGTTCACCGGCGGAAAAGACTAGACGACAAGAACCAGACGATGCCAACGCTTTTCCGCCGCGCAGGCTTCCCTGGGCACCGGTCCCGCGAGGCGGGCCCCCGGTCAGCTGCCTGCCCGCGTCCGCGGCGCTGACTAGCTGACTAGTCATAGTGCCTCAGGTGCGGCCACAGCACGGGCCAGCTGGCCGACGGCCCGGTGCAGACGCCGATCTGCAGGTCATTCCAGTCGCTCTGCACCTGATACGGCGGGTTGAACGTGACAAGGAGGCGGCAGCTCGCGAAGTACGGCTGCAGCTGGCCGAGCGCGTCGACCACGAGGACCGTCGTGTCCGAGGCGTTCCCCGGCCCCCACATCCAGAAGGTGTTGTGGCCCGACAGCACGGGCGGCAGGTGATACGGGCCGCCGTAGACGTCGAGCGCGCCCGCTTCCGCGTACGCGCCGGTGAAGATCGAGGTGGGCGGCCGGCCCGCGCGCGTCAGGACCGCGTCCTGCGCCGCCACCTCTGCGGTCAGCTGCGGCCAGCCGATGCTGTCGGAGAGGGAGTGGTTCGAGGTTACCGTGTGCACCCGCGCGAGCGGAAGCACGGGCAGCGCGTTGAGCGCTACAAGCACGGTGCTCACCGCGGCGGCGACGCCGAGGATCCACCACCGGACACGCGGCCGGCGGGCCGCCGCGATCCACCGCTCGGCCGACACAGAACCGGCGGCCAGGACCGCGGGCAGCACCCCGTCGGTGTAGTACACCTTGCCAGGCACCCAGGCAAGGACATAAATGACGATCAGCGTGCCGGCGACGGCGATGAACCGCTGCTCAGGTGTCCGCCACAGCCGGATGAAACCCGCGATGACCAGCGGGATCCCCAACAGCCCCGCGTAGACGAGCTGCGCGGGCAGGCCCCCGATGTAGTCGGCGGCCGAGGTGTTCTGCTGGTGCAGCGCGGCTGCCATGGTGAGCTGAGGCCAGCCGTGGGTCGCCTGCCAGGCGAGGTTGGGCGCCCAGATCACCAGCGCGATGCCGCCGCCGATCCACGGCCACCGCTGCCGCAGCACGCCGCGGTGCTCCGTCACGATGATGCCGATGACAAGGGCGGCGACCAGGGTGCCGAGCAGGTACTCGTTCTCAAGCCCGATCCCGGCCGTGGCGCCCGCGCCGAGCCACCACCGCGGCCGCTCGCGCAGCAGCGCCGTCGCCACGCACGCCAGCACGACCGCCCAGGCAAGCAGGTCGTACGGCGTGGTGTTGCCCACGTGCATGGCGCCGAGCAGGACCGGCGCGCACGCCGTGGCGAGGGCCGCCAGTATCCGGCCCGCGCGGCCCGCGCCGAAGAGCGCCGCCAGCCTCGCCGCGATGACCACGATCGCGCCGCCGGCCAGGGCCGGGATGATCCGGATCGCGGTCGGGCTGACACCGAGGACGCCCGTGATCCGGGTGAGCAAGGGGGCGAGCGGCGGCTGGTCCACGTAGCCGAACGCGAGGTGGTGCCCCGCCACGAGGAAGTAAAGCTCGTCCTGCTGGAAGCCATACCGGTCGCTGACCGCCAGCTCGAGGGCGACGAACGCCGCCGCGAAGATCCAGGCGGGGCCGGGAACCCGGTCGTCGGTGGCAGTCTCGGCGAGTGCGCCCGGCGGCGTGTCGGTGAGCCCGGTCCGGCGTGCACCGGACCGGCGAGTCCTGATCCCGTTCACAGCAGCCTCCGCGACGCCCTGCCTGCGGTGCCGGGGAGCTCCCGGCGATTACCCAATAGCTATCAGCGGGCGGGGCAGCTTCGCATCAGCCGCCGGGGGGAGGCGCGAGCCAGCCGGAAGGTGGACACGGCGCGCATCTGGCGTCAGCCGGCCGCGTCAGCCGAGGACCGTGCCTGACCTGGCCGCGATGTGCGGCGGGACCGCGATGCCCGCAGGCAGTCCGGGGTCAGGCACGGGCTGCTGCCAGGCCGATACGAGCGGAAGCTCGCCCGCCCACAGGCCTAGCCCGGCGTCGGGTGAGTCGCCGTCGTCGGGCGGGCCGGTGCGGATCTTCACCGATGCCTCGGCGAGCGGCAGCGCCAGCAGCCTGGTGGCCGCGAGCTCCTTGCGACTCGGGCGCCGGACGTAGTCCCACTGTCCCGGAGCCATGTGCTCGGAGAGCAGCCGCAGGCCGTTGCCGAGTTCGCCAGGGTCGGTGACGATGCGCGGGTGGCCGTAGATCATCGCGCTGCGGTAGTTGACCGCGTGCTCGAACACCGAACGGGCCAGCACCAGCCCGTCCGCGAGCGTGATCGTGACGCATACCGGGCTGTCGGCTCGCAGGCTCACGCTCGCGACAGAGCCGTGCAGGTACAGGTTCGCGTCGTCGAAGCCGTAGCTGGTCGGTACCACCATCGGCCAGCCGTCCCTGATCACGCCAAGGTGCGCGACCAGCCCGGCCGCCAGGACCGCGAACAGCTCGCGACGGTCGGTCCTGCCCTGCTCGCGGAGCCTGCGGTGCCTGGTGCGCTCGGTGCCTGACAGCGGGTTCGCCATCTACCGGTGATATCACGGCCGGCCGGCGTGCGGGCGAACCGGGCGGGAATGCGGCTGGTACGCCCTGACGTTATCGGGTATAGTGAGCGCATCGGCCAGGTGCCCATCTGAGCGGCCCGGCGATCGCGGAAAGCGTCGCAGTGAGCGGCGCGGAAACGAAGATTCTCAACCTTCGCGGTACTTTCCTGTAACAAGGCATCGGCCCAGTTCAGCGGCCTCTCGCACGCGCATCCCTGCCGTTTGCAGGCCGCGTTAGCGCCGCGCCGCCGCGGCTATTCGGCCAGCGCGAGCAGCTTTCTTCAGCATGCGCGAATTCACCCTCCAACGAAGAGGAAACATCCCATGACAGTGACAACAGAAGAACGAGAACAACAGCGAGAAACCGGCGCCGCGACCGCGGGCGTCGCCGCGGCTGGTATCGCCGATATCGCCGACGGGCGGGGGTACCTGCGCGTGGCGGGGTACCGGCGCTCACCCGGCGACATCCCGCTCACGTCCGCGCTCGTCCGCCAGTACGGATTGCGCAAGGGCGACCAGGTAGCCGGCACGGCCGCGCCGCGCCAGGGCCAGGGCCAGGGCCGCGCCAGGGACCGGGCACGCGACGGCAGCCGGAACGGTAACGCCGGCGGGAGTCCGGGCATGACGCTGGTCAGCGTCGAAAGCATCAACGGCGTGCCGCCCGGTGCGGCCAAGGCCCGCCCGCGCTTCGACGACCTCACTCCCGTCTACCCCAACCAGCGGTTCCGCCTCGAAGACGGCGACTCCGGCGCGACCGCGCGGATCATCGACCTGATCTCCCCCATCGGCAAGGGCCAGCGCGGCCTCGTCGTCGCGCCGCCGAAGGCCGGCAAGACCATGGTCCTGAAGACGATCGCGCACGCGATCGGCGCGGCGTACCCGCAGGTGCACCTGATGCTCGTGCTCGTCGGCGAGCGCCCGGAAGAGGTCACCGACCTGCGCCGCTCGGTACGCGGCGAGGTCATCTCCTCGACCTTTGACCAGTCCCCCGACGAGCACGTCCTGGCGGCGGAACTGGCCATCGAGCGGGCCAAGCGGCTGGCCGAACTCGGCCGGGACGTCGTGGTCCTGCTCGACTCGCTCACCCGGCTCGGCCGCGCCTATAACCTCGCCGCCCCCGCGAGCAGCCGCACCCTGACCGGCGGCGTCGCGGCGTCAGCGCTGCAACCGCCCCGCCAGTTCCTTGGGGCGGCGCGCTGCCTTGAGGAGGGCGGCTCGCTCACGATCATGTCCACCGCCCTGATCGACACCGGATCCCAGCTGGACAACGTGCTGTTCGAGGAGTTCAAGGGGACAGGGAACATGGAACTGCGGCTGCGCCGCGACCTCGCCGAGAAGCGGATGTTCCCTGCCATCGACGTGGCACCCTCTGGCACACGCCGCGAGGACCTGCTGATGGAGCCGGCCGAACACGCGGCCGTGGTCAGCCTGCGCCGGGCGCTCGCCGCACTGGACCCGCAGCACGCGCTCGAACTGCTGCTCGACAAAACCATTCATCCGAACGAACAGTTTCTCCGCCAGATACGCCAGTCACGATAACCACCACCCAGGGGCGGGGCGTCCGGTCTCCCGCCGCGCCGGAGGGCCCGCCTAGCGGGCGCTTGGGCCGTTGGCGCAACTGGCCCCGTAGAGCCGGGCCGTTGGCGCAACTGGCCCGATACGCAGCCAACGTCGGAATCCTGAGCGACGCTGAACACGTGGCGGCCGCCAGCTTGCTCTCGGGCTGCGGCGGCACAGGCAGCCGCCCCGGGACGCCGCGGGACGCCCCGGGACGCCCCGGGACGCCGGACCGCCGGCCGGACGGACGGACGGCGCGGGGCGAGGCGCGATCTCCCCTGTCCGATGGGCCGCGGCCGTCCATAGCGCGGCGGCTGGGACGCGAGCGAAAGAAAGTCGTTAGAACTTCTTGCGCTATTCGTAGTTGAACGGGTAGTTAATCTTCTATAGGCTACAGCGCAAATGAGCGGTGTTGTTTGCCGCATGCAATTGCGCCCGGCAAACTTTCACAATCCACCTAACGTCGCGGACACCCTGGAGCCCCGCCGAGGATCCGCGATTCCTCGTCATGGCATCGAAGGGGCTCTTACATGCCACTCAGCAACTCTGAAGGAAGCCTTGAGGCTCCGATGCCCCTGCAGACGCGCGCGCCGCACCGGCCATGGGGTACGCTTCCGGCGGGGTCAGCGGCCACGGGCTACCACGGACTATTCGACTCGTACGGCGAAGGCGCCCGGCACAGCACAGGAATGGTTGAAATTTACTCAAAGGCGAGTGGACGTTTGGGCCTCATCGGCCGATTGACGGCACATGGCGGCGATCATTGCGGGAGTGAACCCGAGACGGGAATAGGCCTGGATCTGAGCGCTGCACATGGCTTTGGCGATGGCCGCCCGGCAGTCCGCGCATTCCGGCGCGGCCCAGGCGCCTGGCCCTGGCTTAATGAGTTCGCGCGCGGCCGCCAGCGCCTCGGGGCATCCCGCCCCCGCCGCCGCGTCGGTGTTCATTTCGATTTCGACGCCGAGTTTGTCGCGCAGCATTTTGAGCGCGAGCCGGGTCTGGGCGCCGAGCGCCGCCAGGATGTCCTGCTGCCCGCTTGCGTCACAGTGGACCCATTCACTGCTCAACTCATCACGGGAAACAATGGCTTCACCCTGTCGCGCGTTGTCGGCCACGGCGGCGGTGAGGAGGTACGCGGCGCGCGGCGCGTCCCATGGCGGGGGGTTCATATGCGCAGCCAGGCGTGGAGCCGGCTGCCCAGCCTGCGCAGGGAGTACAGCAGGCACGAGCACATCCCGAGCCCTCTAGTCGGGCACTCGTGCGGCGCCACGCCTTCTCCCCATATCACTCCCATTTCAGGTCCCTTTCCTGGGGATATCGTCGACAGGGCATACGTGCCCGGCCCCGAGGCGGGGGACAGAGGCCGGGGGCCGGGCACCCGCGCGCTTAGTCCCGGGAGAACCCCCCCGAATTCCCGTGGGAAAGGCGCGCTTACACGCTGCGTAGTCGGATGGGTGGAATCCGGTTACGTCAAGCGCGGAGCCAACGATACTCGGCACCTGTCTAGTTGTCTAGTCACGTCGACAGGGGTGGTACCGCTAATGTGCGGAGGGTCCGGTGGCAGATAACGGGACCTCGCACATGCAGATCGATTACGAGTCGGGTGAGAAGGTCTACCTGCAGATCGCGCGGATTATCCGCGACCGCATCATCAGCGGAGAGCTGCCGGTTGGCGCCCAGATCCCGAGCGGCAACCAGATGAAACAAGAGTGGGGCGTTAACCGGCTCACGGGCGCGCAGGCGGTCGAAGAACTGCGCAAGGTCGGCCTGGTCGTCACGAGGCCCGGCGTCGGCACGTTCGTGGCGGCCATGCCGGCCTTGCAGGCGGTCGTGATGCGGCCGGGCGACCGGGTCATCTCGCGGATGCCCACGGAGGAAGAGCGGGTGCGGCTCGGCACCGGCTACCTGACGCCCGTGCTCGTCATCACCAGGTCTGACGGCCGCGTCGAGCAGTACAACGCGGCCGTCACGGTATGCCAGTCGCAGCGCTTAGCGCAGCACGCAGGTCCCGCATAGCGGTCATCTAGGTTGATTAGGTATCTATACCACTATGCACGTTGTGCCGCCGTTAGGCACTAGTTGTGGTGTTAAGAGAAGGCACTGCCCGTTCGGGATAGTCTGCGGCGGCCGGCGCCGCGTGCAGTTCGTGCACGTACCGCTTGCCGCGCAGCAGCGAGGCGACGGCCGCGACAAGACACGCCGCGATCGCGAAGTCGAACGCGACGTCCAGGCCGTGGGCGAACGGGGCGGAGATCAGCGACGGGAAGAACGCGTGCCCGGTCAGGTAGGCCGCGTGGCTGGCCGGCAGCTTGGCCAGCGCCGGGCCGAGCAGCGTCTGGATCGGGTTGTACCCGAGCAGCGCGGCGAACATGATCGCGGTCGGCGGCAGCGCCGACAGCCGGGCGGCGGCGGCGGCGGGCAAGCCCTGCGCGGTCAGGCCGTGCAGCAGGCTCGACGACAGCGAGCCCGCCAGGCCCAAGACGATCAGCGAGAAGAAGATGCCGATCGACAGGACCATCGAGGAGTTCTGGAAGGTCGCGCTCATGCCGGCGCCCACGCCGCGGCGCTCGGCGGGCAGGCTGTTCATGATGCCTGCGCGGTTCGGGGAGGCGAACAGCCCCATGCCGATGCCGTTCAGCAGCAGCACCCCGGCGAACTGCCAGTACTGGAAGTTGACAGGGAGCAGTTCGAGCAGGACGAACGACAGCGCCGCGACCACCATGCCCCCGGTGGCGAACGGCCTGGCGCCGAACCGGTCGGACAGCCAGCCCGAGACCGGGCCGGCGACCAGGAAGCCGACGGTCAGCGGCAGCATCGCGATGCCGGCCCACAGCGGGGTGTCCGTGAAGCTGTAGCCGTGCATCGGCAGGTAGATGCCCTGCAGCCAGATGATCAGGATGAACATCAGGCCGCCGCGGCCGAGCCCGGACAGCAGCGCGGCCAGGTTGCCTGCGGTGAACGGGCGGATCCGCAAGAGCGCGAGCCGGAACATCGGGTCGGCGACGCGGGTCTCGATGAAGCAGAACAGCGCGAGCGCGGCGAGGCCGCCGCCGACCAGGGCGAGCACGAGCGGGCTGGTCCAGCCCATCGTGTGGCCGCCGTAGGGCTGGATGCCGTAGGTGATGCCGACGAGGACGGCGATCAGGCCGGCCGCGAACGTCACGTTCCCCCACCAGTCCAGCCTGGCGGGCTTGCGGATGCCGAGTTCCCTGAGCTTGAGGTAGGACCAGATCGTGCCGCCGATGCCGAACGGCACCGAGACCAGGAACACGTAACGCCAGCTGATCGGGCCGAGCACGCCGCCGAGGACGAGGCCGATGAACGAGCCGGCGATCCCGGCGACCTGGTTGAGGCCGAGCGCGAGGCCGCGCTCGTTGGCCGGGAAGGCGTCGGTGAGGATCGCGCTTGAGTTGGCCATCAGCATGGCGCCGCCAA
>JASHPP010000792.1 GCA_030038035.1 Trebonia sp. | reverse complement strand
TTCCGTTACCGATCGCCCGAAGAGGACAGCGCCCGGTGGCTCGGATTCCCGTTCCGGGCCGGCGACATCGTGATCAGCACCCGGTCCAAGACCGGGACGACGTGGGTGCAGATGATCTGCGCGCTGCTGATCTTCCAGACGCCGCGGCTCCCGGCTCCGCTCGCGCAGCTGTCCCCGTGGCTCGATCACCTGATCGTGCCGCGCGAGGAGATCTATGCCCGGCTTGCCGCGCAAGAACACCGCCGGTTCATCAAGACGCACACTCCGCTTGACGGGATCCCGCTCGACCCCCGCGCCACCTACATCGTGACCGGCCGCCATCCGCTCGACATGGCCGTGTCGCTCTACCACCAGGGCGAGAACATCGACCGCGCGCGGGTACGGCAGCTGACCGGCCGGCCCGAGCCCGCCGGCCCGGCACGGCCGCGCAAGCCGCTGCGCGACTGGCTGCTCGGCTGGGTCGCCTCGGACGACGATCCCCGCGCGCAGCCGGACTCGCTGCCCGGGGTCATGTGGCACCTGTCCGACGCGTGGGCCAGGCGCGGCGAGCCGAACGTGCTGCTCGTGCACTACGACGACCTGTCCGCCGACCTGGAGGGCCAGATGCGCGCGCTGGCCGGCCGGCTCGCGATAGCGGTCCCCGATCGGGTCTGGCCCGCGCTCGCCGGCGCGGCCACGTTCGCAAGCATGCGCGGCAGCGCGGACATGCTCGTGCCGACCACCGGGATCTTCAAGAGCAACGCCGCGTTCTTCCGCCGTGGCAGCTCAGGCGCGGGACGCGAGGTCCTCGGCGACGAGGACCTGGCCGCCTACCACGCCCGGGCGGCCAAGCTGGCGCCGCCCGGCCTGCTCAGCTGGCTGCACGGCGGGTGCGGCGATTCGCCGCCTCATGCGGGCTGACCGGGCATAACGCGCGGGCCCAGGACTCCAGCTTGGCGACGAAGGCGCGGGCGTCGGCGGGCCAGCCGAGTGACTGCCTGGCGGCGTCGTGGCCGCGGGCGCCTATCTTCAGGCGCAAGCCGGGGTCGCGGTCCAGCGTCAGGACCGCCTCGCACGCGGCCGCGACGTCGCCGAACGGGACGACGAAGCCGCATTCGGCGGTACGGACGAGAGCCACGGCCAGCGGCAGCGGCGTGGTGATCACCGGGACGCCGCGGGCCATGTACTCGACGACCTTGGTGGGCATCGAGTGAACGAAGTTCGGCTCGTCGTGCAGCAGCGACAGGCCGGCCAGGGCGCCCTCGGCCATCGCAAGCGCCTGCTCGTTGGGCACGAAGCCGTGCCAGTGCACGAGGTCCCCCGCGGCCTCGATGTGGGCGCGGGCCGCCGGGTCGGCGGGGCCGACCAGCTCCACCGCGATGCCGTGCGGGGCCAGCACGCGGGCCAGCGACACCAACTCGGCACTGCCCCGGTCCGGGGAGAGGTGGCCGATGTAGATGACCCGGCGCGGGCCGCCGGGCGGGGCGGCGGTCTCGGGGACGTACGTGGTGTTGGGCACGACGGGGTGGGTTCGCCTGAAGCGGGCGTTGTAGCCGTGCTCGGCGAGGATCAGGTGCAGGCGGCGCTCGGCGAGGCGCTCGGCGAACGTCACGCCCCCGGCGGCGGCCGGGCGCAGGAAGCGGGGCAGCCAGGCCTTCGTCGTCAGCGCTGCGGCGGTGTCCTCGTGCACGTCCCAGACCGTCGGCGGGCGCTTGCCGCGGGGCGGGAGGACGAGCAGCAGTTCTGGGTCGTGGACGAGGAGCAGGTCCGCGTCCGGCGCGTGCGCGGCCATGGCCGCGCGGGCGGCGCGCAGCGCGCGCAGGCGGCGGCGTCCCACCGCGCGGGGAATGGGGACGGCGGTGAGAGACGCCACGGATCGTTCGGGGAAAATATGGTTTTGATCGTGGGTGAGGGGCGCGATGTAGGTCACCCGGTGCCCGGCGTCGAGCAGCGCGCTGATCTGGCGGAAGTAGATCCGCGCGTCCGCCGGATGGTGCACCACGGTGCAGACGACGACGTGCATCACAGGCGGGACACGCGGTCGCCCGAGGACTTGCCCCGGGTGTCGAACAGCAGGTGCGCGTGCGCCGCGATGTCGGCCAGGTCGTAGCCGCCGTGCGCCTGCAGCAAGATCGTCAGGTCGGCCGGGGCGGTCGGGGCGGCGGCGCGCGGGATGTCGCGGCCGTCCACCTGCCAGCTTCGCACGAACGGGTCGTGGAAGCTGAGCTCCGCGCCGCGCTGCAGGAGCTTGCGCGCGATCGGCCGGGCCGGGGACTCGCGCTGGTCGGCGACGTCCTGCTTGTAGGTGACGCCGAGCAGCAGCACCTTCGCGCCGTTGAGCGGCTTGGCGTCGGTGTTCAGCAGCTCGGCCGCGCGGTCCACCACGTAGCCGGGCATCCTGGTGTTGATCTCCTGCGCCAGTTCGACGAAGCGGAACGGGTAGCTGAGCTCGGTGCGGACCTTGTAGCTGAGGTAGTTCGGGTCGATCGGGATGCAGTGGCCGCCGACGCCAGGGCCCGGGTAGAACGGCTGGAAGCCGAACGGCTTGGTCTGCGCGCACCTGATGGCGTCCCACAGGTCCACGCCGAGCTCGTGGCAGAAGATCGCCATCTCGTTGACCAGCGCGATGTTCACGTGCCTGTAGGTGTTCTCGAGCAGCTTGGCCATCTCGGCCTCGCGCGCGGACTTGGCGCGGACGACGCTGTCGCAGACGTTCTGATAGAAGGCCGCGGCGGCTTCCGTGCAGGCGGCGGTGACGCCGCCGACGATCTTCGGGGTGTTGCGGAAGCCGTAGACGGGGTTGCCCGGGTCGATGCGCTCCGGCGAGAACGCGAGGTGGAAGCCGATGCCCGCGGTCAGCCCCGACGCCTTCTCCAGCATCGGGCGGATGACCTCATCGGTGGTGCCCGGGTACGTCGTGGACTCAAGGACGACCAGGGTGGCGTGCCGCAGGAGCTTGCCCGCGGTCTCGGTGGCGGCGCGGACGGCGGTCAGGTCCGGGCCGTCGGACTCCGACAGCGGCGTGGGCACGCAGATCACGATGACGTCGGGGTCGCCGCAGGCGCTGACGTCCGTGGTGGCGCGGAACCCGCCCGCCACCATCGCGGCGATGTCGGCGTCGGTGAGGTCGTCGACGTGGGTCCGGCCGCCGTTGAGCCCGTCGACCGTGGCCCGCTTGACGTCCAGCCCGGTGACGTGCAGCCCCGCGCGGACAGCCTCCTGGGCCAGCGGCAGGCCCACGTAGCCGAGCCCGATGATGACGACGTTCCGGTAGCCGGCCACGTAACCGCCCCTCTTCCCTGTTGGCACAGACCATTACAAGGTAGCTAAAGCGCGCCGAGGCGCGCGTAGGCGTCGCGGTACCTTGCGGCGTTGTGTTCCCAGGTCCGGTCGCGGGCGACCCACTCCCTGGCGGCGTCGCCGAGCTTCTTTCGCAGCTCCGGGCTGGACAGCAGCAGCTGCAGGCGGTCGGCGAGCGCCCCGGCGTCCTGCGGCGGCGCATGGATTCCGGTTACCTTATCGTTGACTATCTCCGTCAGCGCCCTCACCGCGCTGACGACGACGGCCAGGCCGCTCGCCATCGCCTCGACTGGCTTCAGCGGCGTGACAAGCTGGCATACTCGGTCCCGGGTGCGGGGGACGACGAAGACATCAAGGACGGCGTGATAATCACGGACTCTTGCCAGCGGCACCCTGCCGGTGAAAATGGCGTCAAGGCCGAGTGCCGCGGCCTGGCGCTGGAGGGCCGCGCGCTCGGGGCCGTCGCCGACGATGAGCGCCCTGGTGCGGTAGCCGCGGGCGCCCAGGATCGCGACCGCCTCGAGCAGCGTGCCGATGCCCTCGTGCGCGACCAGGCTGGACACCAGGCCGACGACGTGCTCGCCCGGCTTGATGCCGAGCTCGCGCCTGAGCTTGCCGTGGTCGTCGGGCAGGGGCTGCAGGAATTCGGCGCTGACCGCGTTCGGGACGATGATGACCTTGCCGTCGCCGACCCCGCGGGCGATGATCTCCGCGCGCATCGCCTCGCCGAGCGTCACCACCAGGTCCGCCGCCTGCATGCAGTGGGTCTCCAGCGCGCGGCTGCGCCGGTACCGTTCGCTTGCCCGCAGGCCGTCGGCCGCCGCGTGCCTGGACAGCCAGGTGTCCTCCCAGAACCCGCGGACCTCGTAGACGACCGGCAGGCCCGTGGTGTCGCGCAGCGCCAGCGCGGTGAGCGCGTTGGCGTAGTTGCTCGCGGCGTGCAGCACCGCCGGGCTGAGGCGCCGCACGAGGGTCGCGGCTCGGCTGCGGCCCTGACTCGCGACGGTGTCCGCCCTGCCCGGCATGATCCACGGCAGCAGCCGGTGGTACGGGACGCCGTCGACGGTCACCAGGCGCCTGCCGTCGATCGTCCCGGCCGTGACGGGGAAGCCGATCCGGGTCACGACGTGCGGGTCCATTCCCGCGCCGCGCTGGGCGACCGCGATCTCCTGGGTGCGGACCGTGTAGCCGGCGCTTGTGCTCGGCAGCGCGTCGGTGACGATGTGGAGAATGCGGCCGGGCGTCTTGTCGGCGTCGAAGACGGGGGCGGGCGCGGAGGCGGGGCCGATGTCGGCGCCGGGGGCGGGCGCGGCGTCGGAGCGCGGGCCCGCCGGGAGCTCGAGCATCG
>JASHPP010000002.1 GCA_030038035.1 Trebonia sp. | reverse complement strand
TGGGCGACCAGCCGGGCGTGCGCGGCGCGCGCGGCGTGCTGGGCATTCGGGTCCGCATCGGCGGGGATGCCGGCGGCCAGGCCCCGGATGCCGCCGAGCAGCGACTCAGCCACCGGCGCGGACAGCCGGTCGAGAGCCTTGACCGCCGCGTCGATCACCCGCGGCCAGGCGGCCAGGTGCGCGGCGCGGGCCGCGTCCCGCTGCTCGCGCGGCGCGTAGTCCTTGTCGTAGCAGGAAAGGTCGAGCTCCAACAGGTGGTGCAGCGGGTTGCGGCGGTGCAGCTCAAGGTCGCCGTAGACCACCCGCTGCAGGTCTTCGGCCGCGCGCAGGTGCGCCTCGTCGTGCGGATCGGCCTGTGCTCGGCCCGTCTCGCGGGCCGCGGCCAGCCGGGCAAGCCCGGCCGCCACGGCGGCCGGCGACAGGTCCTGCGGAATGCCGTCGTACTCGTGCCGGCCGCTGTACTCACGCATCTCCGCGACGTTGAGGTCGCAGACCGCGCGCAGCCGCGGGTCAAGGTCGTCCATGCGAGGCAACGCTACAGTGTTCGTTATGGCCGACATCCCGGAGTTCACCACCAGGCCGGAGCTCGCGGGCACGTTCGGCATGGTGGCGTCCACGCACTGGCTCGCCTCGGCGGCCGGCATGGCGGTCCTGGAAAAGGACGGCAACGCCTTCGACGCCGCGGTCGCGGCCGGTTTCGTGCTGCAGGTCGTCGAGCCGCACCTGTGCGGCCCGGGCGGCGAGGTGCCGGTGATCGGCTACGACGCGGGCCGCGGTGAGACGTTCGCGGTCTGCGGGCAGGGCACCGCCCCGGCCGGCGCCACCACGCAGGCCTACACGGCGCTCGGCCTGGACCTGGTGCCGGGCAGCGGGCTGCTGGCCGCGTGCGTGCCTGGCGCGCTCGGCGCGTGGCTGCTCCTGCTGCGCGAGTACGGGCGGCTGCGGCTGCGCGACGTGCTCGGCTACGCGATCGGCTACGCCGAGTCCGGGTACCCGCTCGTGCCCGCTATCAGCTGGGGCATCGCCAGCGTGGCCGACCTGTTCCGCGAGCACTGGACCAGCTCCGCGCAGGTGTACCTGCCAGGCGGCGGCGTGCCTGCGCCGGGCAGCAGGTTCGCCAATCCCGCGCTCGCCGCCACGTACAAGGCGATCCTTGACGAGGCCGAGGCGGCCAGCAGCGACCGGGACGAGCAGATCGAGGCGGCGCGGCGCGCCTGGTACGACGGTTTCGTGGCCGAGGCGGTCGGCCGGTTCGCGGCCACCGAGGTGATGGACGTGACGGGGGAGCGGCACCGCGGGTTCCTCACCGCGCAGGACCTGGCGACCTGGCACGCCCGCCTTGAGGCTCCAGTCACCTACGACTACCGCGGATTCACCGTCTGCAAGACCGGCCCCTGGGGCCAGGGACCGGTGTTCCTGCAGCAGCTCGCCCTGCTCGACGGCTTCGACCTGGACCGGATGGAGCCGGGCGGCGCGGAGTACATCCACACGGTGACGGAGTGCGCGAAGCTCGCGTTTGCTGACCGGGAAGCGTGGTACGGAGACCCGGACTTCGCCGATGTGCCCCTGGACGATCTGCTGTCACAAGCGTATAACGACGAGCGCCGCAAGCTCGTCGGCGACACCGCGAGCGCGCAGCTGCTGCCAGGCCGGCCCGGCGGAAGAGAACCGGCGCTGCCGGCATTCGCCACGGCACCGTTCGGGATAACAGCAAGAGGCGGGGCGGGCCCGCGGGGGAGCGGGGACCCCGCCCTGGATCCGGCGACCGGCGAGCCGCTCGCCAGATCCGCCAGCGCGCAGGCGCGGCGCGGCGACACCTGCCACCTCGACGTGGCCGACCGGTGGGGCAACCTGGTCACCGCCACGCCGAGCGGCGGCTGGCTGCAGTCCTCGCCCGTCATTCCCGAGCTCGGCTTCTGCCTCGGCACCCGTGCGCAGATGTTCTCGCTCACCCCGGGCCTGCCCGCCACGCTCGCGCCGGGCAAGCGACCGCGGACCACGCTGACGCCCACGCTGGCGCTGCGCGACGGCGAGCCGTACCTGGCGTTCGGCACCCCGGGCGGGGACCAGCAGGACCAGTGGACGCTCGCCTTCTTCCTCAGCCACGTGCACTTTGGGATGAACCTGCAGCAGGCGATCGACTTCCCGGCGTTCCACTCACGGCACATGCCGTCCTCGTTCTACCCGCGCGAGGCGTACCCGAGGGCGCTGGACGTGGAAGAGCGCGCCGGCGAGCCGGTCATCGGGGAGCTGCGCGAGCGCGGGCACGACGTCGTGGTGCAGCCGCCGTGGTCGCTGGGCCGGATCAGCGCGGTGGCCCGCCGCGGCGGCATGCTGTACGCCGCGGCCAACCCGCGCGGCATGCAGGGCTACGCCGTCGGCCGCTGACACCGATGACACATGTCATGACGGAGTGCTGAGGGAGCGCACTACCGGCCGCGCGCAGCCGATGGTGGTATGGGTGGCGGACGTACGCCATAGCCACAGCCACCCACCCAAGGGGACCACTGATGAGCCACAGCGGAACGGGACCGATCGTCTCGTTCGAGAACGTAAGCAAGCACTACGGGAGCCTCAAGGCGGTCGACGGGCTCAGCCTTGACCTGCGGCCGGGCGAGACCGTCGCCCTCCTCGGCCCGAACGGCGCCGGCAAGTCCACCTCGCTGGACATGCTGCTCGCGCTCCGCAAGCCGACATCGGGCAAGATCGCGATGTTCGGCAGCGACCCCTACCACGCGGTCAAGTCCGGCCGGGTCGGTGCCATGCTGCAGTCCGGCGGGCTGATGCCGGAGATCACGGTCGGCGAGCTGGTGACGCTGGTGGCGGGGTTCCACCCGCGGCCGATACCGCCGGAGGTCACGATGAAGCGCGCGGGCATCGCCGAGCTCGCCGGCCAGCGGGTCGACCGGCTGTCCGGCGGCCAGACGCAGCGCGTGCGGTTCGCGCTCGCGATCGCGGGCGACTGCGAGCTGATCGTGCTCGACGAGCCCACGACGGCGATGGACGTGGAGACCCGCCAGCTGTTCTGGGCGAACATGAAGGCCGAGGTCGCCGAGGGCAAGACGCTGCTGTTCGCCACGCACTACCTGGAAGAGGCCGACCAGGCCGCCGACCGCATCCTCGTGATCAACAGGGGACGGCTGCTCGCCGACGGCACCCCGGCCGAGATCAAGGAAAAGGCCGGGGCCAAGCGGATGTCCTTCCGCCTGAACCAGGTGGACGAGCCGTTCCTGCTCGGCCTGCCCGGGCTGGTGAACCTGGAGGTCAGGAACGACCTGGTGCAGATCCAGACCACCGATTCCGACGACACGCTGTACGCGCTGCTCGACGCCGGCTACCGGCCGCGCGAGCTCGAAGTGGGCAGCCTCGGCCTCGAGCAGGCCTTCATCGCGATCACGGCGGAAGACGACAGGGCGGGCGACCCGGCGACCCCGGCCGACCCCGTGCCGGCTGGTTTCCGCCAACAGGGAAACAGGGAGACGATCTGACATGAGGGGCACGTTGTCGCTGGCGACGGCCGAGGTCAACCGGGTGCGCCGGAACAAGCGCTACCTGATCTTCACCGTCGCCCTTCCGGTCATGCTGTACCTGATCTTCGCCAAGCAGGCGGCTACCGTCTACGGCGTACCGTTCAAGGCCTTCTACATGGTGGGCATGGCCTCGTTCGGCGCGTTCGCCGGAGCCTTCAACAACAACATGATCCGCATCTCGCAGGAGCGCAAGGACGGCTGGATCAGGCAGCTCCGGCTGACCCCGCTGCCCGCGAACGCCTACGTGGTCGCGAAGATCCTCGCCTCAATGGCGACCACGGTTCCGTCGATCGTGGTCGTGCTGCTGCTCGGCCGGTTCTACGGCGGCGTGATGATGCCGATCTGGAAGTGGATCGCGATCGCGGTCGCCATCTGGCTCGGCACGCTGATCTTCGCCGCGCTCGCGGTGGCCCTGGGCTACATGCTGCGGCCGGACTCGGTGCAGCCGGTCGCGATGCTCGTGTACTTCTTCTTCACGATCTTCGGCGGCCTGTGGTTCCCCCTCAGCGGCGGCCTGCGCAAGTTCGGCGAGATCACGCCGACCTACCGGATCATCGCGATCAGCACGGACGTGCTCGCCAACGGGACCATCTCGATCGCCAACATCGCCGTCATCCTGATCTGGCTAGTGGGCTTCGTCGCCTTCGCCGTGCTGGCGGTGCGGGCGACCGCCGAGGCGGTCTGAGCACCGCGGCTCGGCGGCCGCGCCCGCGGGCGCGGCCGCCGAGCACGGCCAGGCCTAGCATGAGTACAGGCGAGAGAGGCAGCGGATATGGCTGATCCCGGTACCGGCACGCGCTTCGGTCCTGGCGACAACAGCAGGGCCGCGCGCGTCATCGGCATGCTGTTCACCGCGGTCTGGCTCGTCTACCTCATCCAGCCGGTGACCACCTTGTTCGGCCATCACCACAGCGCGCTGTACACGGGCGGCGGGCTGGCGATCGTGGTGGCGTTCTGCGCCATCTACCTGAGCTACGTCCCCAGCTGGCCGCACCCCCTGCCGCGCGCGGTGTTCAGCGTGGCCGCCCTGGCCGCGCTCGCGGCGGCCGCCTGCGTGCTGTACGCGGGTACCGGGGCAAGCACGCTGTGGATCTTCGTGTCCTCCGCGTCCGGCCTGCTGGTCCCCAGCCGCCGCTGGGCGGTGCGGGCGGTCATCGGGTGCGGCGTGGCGTACGCGATCTTCTGCCTGACCGGGCACGTCGACACGACGGACTTCGTGCTCAACCTGCTGCCCGTCGTGTTTGTCGGCCTGGCCGTGATCGGCCTGCGCAGGCTGGCCGAGGTGACGAACGAACTGCGGCAGGCCAGGGAGACCGTGGCGCAGCTGGCCGCGAGCGAGGAGCGGCTGCGGCTGGCCCGTGACATGCACGACCTGACGGGGCAGTCGCTGTCGATGATCACGCTCAAGTCCGAGCTCGCCGCACGGCTGCTGCGGCGGCTGCCTGAAGGCCCCGACCGGGACCGGGTGCGCGACGAGATCGAACAGGTCGCGAGCGTCAGCAGGCAGACCCTGCACGACATCCGCGAGGCCATCAGCGGCTACCGGCGGCCGACGCTCGCGGTTGAGATCATCACCGCGCGCACCGCCCTCGAAGCGGCCGGGATCACGCCGCACGACGACGCGGACCTCACGCTGCTGTCCGGCACGTTCGACCCCGACGCGGAGGCGGCCCTGGCCTGGTGCCTGCGTGAGGCGGTTACCAACGTGGTCCGCCACTCGGGAGCGAAGAACTGCCACGTCGGTCTCACCCACCGCTCCGGCATCCTCGCCCTGGACGTCCACGACGACGGTCATGGCCACGCCGGGGACGCCGCGGGCACCGGACTGCGCGGCATGTCCGAACGGCTTGCCGCCGTCGGCGGCGAGCTCGAGATCGTTCCCGGCCCGGCCCGCGGCTTCACCGTCATCGCTTCGGTTCCCGACCGCAGCGGCGCTACCGTGACATCGTGAACCCGATCCGGGTCCTGCTCGCCGAGGACCAGGCGATGATCCGCGAGGCGCTCACGGCGCTGCTGTCGTTCGAGGACGACATCGAGGTGGTCGCCCAGGTCGGCCGCGGCGACGAGGTGACGAGCGCCGCGAAGGACGCCAAGCCCGATGTGGCCCTGCTGGACATCGAGATGCCCGGCATGGACGGCCTGGCGGCCGCGGCGGCGCTGCGGAAGCAGTCCCCGGACATCAAGATCGTCATCCTCACCACGTTCGGCCGCCCGGGCTACCTGCGCCGCGCGATGGAGTCCGGCGTGTCAGGGTTCATCGTGAAGGACTCGCCTGCGGACAAGCTCGCGCGGACGATCAGGCAGGTCAGGAACGGGCAGAAGGTCATCGACCCGGACCTCGCCGCGGCCGCGCTGACCGAGGGCGCGAGCCCGCTCACGCCACGCGAGCGGGACGTCCTCGCGGCCAGCCGCGACGGCGCGACGATCGCCGAGATCGCCGCCACCCTCTACCTGTCCGAGGGCACGGTGCGCAACTACCTGTCCGCCTGCATCCAGAAGACCGGCGCCCGCAACCGGACAGAAGCCCTGCGCCTAGCCCAGGAGCGCGGCTGGTTGTTGTAGGCACCCCCACCCGCAGTCCCCCCGGAGCACGTGCGCCGTTAAGGCGCGGCCGGGGGGTTCCGGGGGGTCGTCCCCCCGGCCAGGCAGCGCGATCGACTCGCAGTCCCCCCGGAGCACGTGCGCCGTCAAGGCGCAGCCGGGGGTTCCGGGGGGTCGCCCCCCCGGGCAAGCAAGGCGCGGCCGGGGGGTCCCGGGGGGTCGTCCCCCCGGGCAGGCGGCGCTATCGGGCCGCAGTCCCCCCGGAGCACGTGCGCCGTTAAGGCGCAGCCGGGGGGTCCCGGGGGGTCGTCCCCCCGGGCAAGAAGGCACTTCTTCCCCGTAGGATGAAGCGCGTGACATCACCCGGTTACCTTCGTTTCCCGCATATTCACGGTGATCTCCTCACCTTCGTCGCCGAAGACGACGTATGGCTCGCCCCGGCAGCGGGCGGCCGGGCGTGGCGGCTGACCTCAGATGGCGGCCAGGTGAGCCACCCGCGGTTTTCCAGGGACGGCGGCATGGTCGCCTGGACCGGCTGGCGGGACGGCGGCCCGGAGGTCTACACGGCCGACACCGACGGCGGCCCCGCGACCCGGCGCACCTACTGGGGCGACCCGCGGACGCGGACGACCGGCTGGACCATGAGCGGCGAGGTGCTCGCGATCTCCGCCGCGGGCCAGCCAGGGACGCAGCACAGCTGGGCCTACGCCGTGCCGCTCGACGCGCCGCCGCGCAGGCTGCCGTTCGGCCAGGTGAGCGACCTGGCCCTGGAGGAGACGGCCACCGCGCTGCTGACCGGGCGGATGGCGGGCGAGCCCGCCTACTGGAAGCGGTACCGGGGCGGGACGGCGGGCCGGCTCTGGGTCGCCTCCGCGGCCGACCCGCTCTTCTCCCGGCTCCTCGGCCACCTGAACGGCCAGCTAGCCGCCCCGATGCTGGTGGACGGCAGGCTCGTCTTCCTCGCCGACCACGAGGGCACCGGCAACGTCTACTCATGCGCGCTCGACGGCAGCGACCTGCGCAGGCACACCGACCACGACGGCTTCTACGCCCGCAACCCGGCGACCGACGGCCAGCGGATCGTCTACCACGTGGCCGGCGACATCTGGATCCTGGACAGCCTCGCCGCTGCCGCGCCGCGCAAGCTCGACCTCGAGCTCAGCTCGCCGCCCGCCGCGCGCGTACCCAAGCTGGTCACCGCCGGGGACCACCTCGGCGACCTGGACTGCGACGAGACCGGCCAGGCGAGCGTGGTCACCGTGCGCGGCACCGTGCACTGGCTGACGCACACCGACGGCCCGGCCCGCGCGCTGTCGGTCGACCAGAACGCGCACGCCAGGCTGCCCCGCATCCTCGGCACGACCGGCAAGGCCATCTGGGTGACCGACGCCGACGGCGCCGACGCGCTCGAGATAGCAAGCGTGGCGGGGGAGTCGGCCGGGACCGTTCGGATTGCCGGGGGTGAGCTTGGGCACGTGGTCAGCCTGGCACCTTCCCCGGACGGTGCTACGGTCGCGGCCGGCGCGCATGACGGGCGGCTGCTGCTCGCGGACGTGGCGTCGGGACGGATCACCGAACTGGCCGCCAGCGACGACGGGGACATCGACGACCTGGCCTGGTCCGCGGACTCGGCGTGGCTCGCCTGGTCGCAGCCCGGCCCGCAGCCGCTGAGCCGGATCCGGATGGCGCGCGTCGCCGACGGGCTTACGGTGGACGTCACCGACGGGCGGTTCGCCGACAGCGACCCGGTTTTCACCACCGACGGGCTGTACCTGGCGTTCCTGTCCCGGCGCACCTTCGACCCGGTCTACGACGCGCACTCCTTCGACCTGTCGTTCCCGTTCGGCAGCCGCCCGTACCTGGTGCCGCTGGCCGCCGGGACCCCGTCGCCGTTCGGGCCATTGCCGGGCGGGCGGCCCCTGGGCCGGGAACCGGCCGGCAACTCCGAGGGGTCCGGCAACGCCGACGGGTCCGGCGACTCCGACGGGTCCGGCGACTCCGCGGAATCCGGCGCGCCGCCCAGCGTGACGGTCGACGCCGACGGCCTGCCGGACCGCGTGGTGCCCGTTCCCGTTGAGGAAGCGCGCTACTTCGGCCTGCGTGCCGTCAAGGGCGGCCTGGCCTGGCTGCGGGCCGGGGTGTTCGGAGTGCTCGGCGAGAGCGGCGTGGACCCGGACGACGACCGGCCGCGCCCGTCGCTCGAGCGTTTCGACCTGCGCAAGCGGGAGGTCACCGAGCTGGCCGGCGAGCTGGACTGGTTCGCCGTCAGCGGCGACGGCACCCGCCTGATCGTCAAGGACCGCGATGACCTGCGCGTCATGCCGTCCTCACGCAAGCACGGCCACGACGCGGGCGACGTGGTGAAGGTGGACCTGTCCCGGGCCAGGTTCCAGGCCGACCCGGTCGCGCTGTGGCGGCACGCCTACGACGAAGTCGGCCGGGTCATGCGCCGGGACTTCTGGGTGCCCGACATGTCCGGGGTGGACTGGGACGGCGTGCTCGATGCCTACCGGCCGCTGCTGGACCGGATCCGCGGCGCGGACGACTTCGCCGACCTGCTCTGGGAGGTGTTCGGCGAGCTCGGCACCTCGCACGCCTACGTGATGGAGGCCAGCGACGGCTTCCCTGATGACGTCCCCGTTGGCCTGCTCGGCGCGGACATCTCCAGGGACGAGGCGGGGCGCTGGCTGGTGGACCGGGTGCTCCCCGGCGAGTCGTCCGACCCGAGGGCGCGCTCGCCGCTGACCGCGCCGGGCGTCGGCGTGCGTCCTGGCGATGAGCTTGTGGCCGTCGACGGCCAGCCGGTCGACCCGGTGCGCGGCCCGTGGCCGCTGCTGGCCGGGACGGCGGGCAAGCCGGTGGAGCTCACGGTCCGATCCAACGGGTCGTCCCGCGCGGTGGTGGTGGTGCCGCTGCGCAGCGACCGGCGGCTGCGCTACCAGGACTGGGTGGCGGGCCGGCGCCGGCTGGTCCGCGAGCTGAGCGACGGGCGCCTCGGCTACCTGCACGTCCCGGACATGATGGGGGAGGGCTGGGCGCACTTCCACCGCGACCTGCGCACCGAGATGCGCTTCGACGCCCTGATCATGGACGTGCGCGCGAACGGCGGCGGGCACACCTCGCAGCTCGTGGTGGAGAAGCTGGCACGCCGCGTCATCGGCTGGGACAACGGGCGCTGGATGCGGCCCGTGCCGTACCCGGAGGAGGGGCGGCGCGGCCCCGTGGTCACGCTGGCCGACGAGTTCGCCGGGTCCGACGGCGACATCGTCACGACGGCGATCCGGCTGCTCGGCCTCGGCCCGGTCGTCGGCACCCGCACCTGGGGCGGCGTGATCGGCATCGACGGCATACCCGGCCACGAACTGGTCGACGGCACGCACATCACGGTGCCCAGGTACGCGTTCTGGTTCGACGACTACGGCTGGAGCGTGGAGAACTACGGCGTCGAGCCGGACGTCGAGGTGCTGAACACCCCGGACGACTGGGCCGCGGGCCGCGACGCCCAGCTGGAGACCGCCGTCCAGCTGGCGCTTGAGGCGCTGGACAAGCAGCCGCCCGCGGCGCCGCCGGACATGTCGACAGGCCCGTCCAAGACCCGCCCGCCGCTCCCGCCCCGCACGCCCCGCGGGCCGCGGGGCGCGTCGTGATGGCCGGCGGCTACCTGCGCTATCCGCACGTTGATCGTGACCTGCTGACGTTCGTCGCCGGTCACGATGTCTGGCTGGCACCGGCGGCCGGGGGCCGCGCCTGGCGGTTTTCCTCCGACGACACTCCGGTCAGCTACCCCCGGTTCTCACCGGACGGCACCCAGATCGCCTGGACCAGCTGGCGGGACGGCAGCCCGGATGTCTACCTGGCCGACGCCGAAGGCAGCGCCGCGCGCAGGCTGACCTACTGGGGCGACCTGCAGACGAGGGTCACCGGCTGGACCGCGGCCGGCGAGGTGCTCGCGATCACCTCGGCCGGCCAGCCCGCGCAGAAATACCGCAGGGCGTTCGCCGTGCCGGCGCAGGGCGCGCCAAGGCTGCTGCCGTTCGGCCCGGTCAACGACCTGGCCATGGAGGCCGAAGGCACCGCCCTGCTCACCGGAAGCGTGGCGGGCGAGCCCGCGTTCTGGAAGCGCTACCGCGGCGGCCGCACCGGCAAGCTCTGGACCGCCGCCGCCGCCACCGCCACCGACCCCCTGTTCACCCGGATCCTTGCCGACGTGCGGGGCCAGTTCGGCAGCCCGATGCTGATCGGCGGGCGGCTGTTCTTCCTGTCCGACCACGAGGGAACCGGGAACATCTATTCGTGTGCCCTTGACGGCGGTGACCTGATCAGGCATACCGATCACGACGGGTTCTACGCGCGCAACCCGGCCACCGACGGCACCAGGATCGTCTACCACGTGGCAGGCGACATCTGGATGCTGGACGGCCCGGAGGCGCCCGAGCCGCACCGGATCGAGCTGACCCTCGGCTCCCCGGCCGCGGCGCGCGCTCCCCGCCTGGTCTCCGCCGCCGATCACCTGGGCGGCCTGGACTGCGATCAGACCGGGCGGGCCAGCGTGGTGGAGGTGCGCGGCACGGTGCACTGGCTGACGCACAAGGACGGCCCGGCCCGCGCGCTGTATGTGGTCCCGGGTGCCAGGGCGAGGCTGCCGAGGGTGCTCGGCTCAGGCCGGGCGGTCTGGGTCACCGACGCCACGGGCGCCGACGCGCTGGCGATCGCGAGCGTCGACGGTCCGCCGGAGCCGGTCCTGCTGGCCGAGGGCCTGCTCGGCAGCGTGGCCGGCCTGGCGGCCTCGCCGGACGGGGCGACGGTCGCGGCGGCGACCCAGGACGGCAGGCTGCTGGCGGTCGACGTCTCCTCCGGGCAGGTCACCGAGCTGGCTGCCGCCGACGACGGCCCGGTGGACGGCCTCTCCTGGTCGCCGGACTCCGCCTGGCTGGCCTGGTCCCAGCCGGGCCCGCAGCCGCTGCGCCGGATCAGGGTGGCCAGGGTCGCCGGCGGCGAGGTCATCGACGTGACCGACGGCCGGTTCGCGGACACCTCGCCGGTGTTCACGGCCGACGGGCTGCACCTGGCGTTCCTGTCCCGGCGCAGCTTCGACCCGGTCTACGACGCCCATTCGTTCGACCTGTCGTTCCCGTTCGGCGTCCGCCCGTACCTGGTGCCGCTGGCGGAGCGGACCCCGTCGCCGTTCGGCCCGCTGCCCGGCGGCCGTCCGATTACCGCGGACTCCGACACCGGCGATGCCGACACCGGCGATTCCGGTACCGATCCTGCCGGGCACGATGCGATCCGCGTCGACGCGGAAGGCCTCGCTGACCGGGTGGTGCCCGTACCGGTCGAGGAGGCCAGGTACTTCCACCTGCGCTCGGTCAAGGGCGGGCTGGCCTGGCTGCGCGCCCCGCTCACCGGCGTGCTCGGCGAGAGCGGCGCGGACTCCGACGATGACTCGTCACGCTACTCGCTGGAGCGCTTCGACCTGCGCACGCGCGAGGTCACCGTGCTGGCGGACGAACTGGACTGGTTCGACGTCAGCGGCGACGGCACCCGCCTGGTGATCGGTGACCAGGGCGAGGTGCGCGTGGTCCCGGCCGAGCGGCAGGACGACGACGACTCAGACGAGTCGGTCACCGTGGACCTGTCGCGGGCCCGGTTCCAGGCCGACCCGGCCGCGCTGTGGCGGCACGCCTACGCCGAGGCCGGCCGGCGCATGCGCCGTGACTTCTGGGCGGCGGACATGTCGGGCGTGGACTGGGATGGCGTGCTCGATGCCTACCGGCCGCTGCTGGACCGGATCCGCGGCTCGGGCGACTTCGCCGACCTGCTCTGGGAGGTGTTCGGCGAGCTCGGCACCTCGCACGCCTACGTGATCAAGTCCGGCGACAGCTTCCACCCCTCGGACTCGGGCCCCGCGGGTCTCGGGCTTCTCGGCGCGGACATCTCCAGGGACGAGGCGGGGCGCTGGCTGGTGGACCGGGTGCTCCCCGGCGAGTCGTCCGACCCGAGGGCGCGCTCGCCGCTGACCGCGCCGGGCGTCGGGGTACGTCCAGGTGACGAGCTGGTCGCGGTGGACGGCCAGCCGGTCGACCCGGTGCGCGGCCCGTGGCCGCTGCTCGCGGGAACCGCGGGCAAGCCGGTGGAGCTTGATATCCGGCCGTCGGCGAACGGATCGTCGCGCGCGGTG
>JASHPP010000117.1 GCA_030038035.1 Trebonia sp. | reverse complement strand
CGCGTAGGCCTGCGCGAGCTTGCGCTGGCTGGCGGCGGCGTACGCGTCGGCGCGCTCGCGCGTGATCGCCGGGAACCGGTCGTGCAGGTTCTCCGCCGTCATGCCCATGGACAGCGCGGATTCATCGACGAGATGCTCGGCGAGGAATCGCGGGTTCGGGTCGACGCCCTCGCCCATCGGGTGCCGGCCCATGTGCTCGACGCCGCCCGCGATCGCGACGTCGGCGGCGCCCAGCGCGACCTCGCCCGCCACGGTGGTCACCGCGGTCATCGCGCCCGCGCACATGCGGTCGATCGCGAAGCCGGGCACCGTCTGCGGCAGGCCCGCGAGGATCGCGGCGGTGCGCCCGATCGTCAGCCCCTGGTCGCCGATCTGCGTGGTGGCCGCGATCGCGACCTCGCCGATCCGGTCCTTGGGCAGGGTGGGATTGCGCCGCAGCAGTTCCCTGATCACCCGGACCACCAGGTCGTCGGCCCGTACGTGCGCGTAGATGCCCGTCGGCCCTGACTTGCCGAACGGCGTGCGTACGCCGTCGACGAAGACCACATCGCGTGCCCGCATCGGCTGCTCCTCCTGTGCGCCTGGCCTTATGCTACTCGTCAGTAACTATAACCGGCGCCCCTTGCGCAGGAATTCCAGCAGCCGCTCCAGCGGCCACGCGTTGATCACGTCGTCCGGGGTGAGCCAGCCGCGCTGGGCGGTCCCGACGCCGTACTTCATGTTGTCCAGGTGGGTGACCGAGTGCGCGTCCGTGTCGATCGCGAACTTGCATCCCGCGTCCCGAGCCGCCCTGATGTGCTCGCCTGGCAGGTCGAGCCGCTCCGGCGAGGCGTTGACCTCCAGGGCGGTGCCGGTGCGCGCGCACGCCAGGAACAGCTCGCCCACGTCCACGTCGACGGGCGGCCTGCGGCCGATCTTGCGGGTCAGCGGGTGGCCGATGACGTTCACGTACGGGTTCTCGCAGGCCGCGATCAACCGCCTGGTCATCTCCTTGCGGTCCTGGTCGAAGTGGGAGTGGACCGACGCAACGCAGATGTCGAAGCCCGCCAGGAAATCCGGCCCCCAGTCCACCGAGCCGTCCGGCGCGATATTCAGCTCCGTGCCGTGCAGCAGCGTCATACCTGAGCTGATCGCGGCCAGGCGCGCGCGCTGGGCCAGCATCTTCTCGTCGGTCATCCGCTGCATGACCAGGTTCGGCGCGTGGTCGGTGACCGCGTAATAGTCGTAGCCCTTTTTCTCCGCGGCCGCGATCATCTCTTCCAGGCTCGCCACACCGTCTGTGAGATTGGTGTGCGTGTGCAGGTCCCCGCGAAGATCTTCATCCAGAACGAGCCGTGGCGTCTGTCTTCGCAGCGCGGCTTCGACCTCGCCGGTGTCCTCGCGCATCGGCGGCGGGACCCAGTCCATGCCCAGCGCCGCGTAGATGGCCTCCTCGGTTCCGCTCGCGATGACCGTGTCGTCCTGGAACAGGCCGTACTCGGAGAGCTTGCGGCCCTGTCGCACCGCGAGCTGGCGCACGGCGACGTTGTGCGCCTGCGAGCCGGTGAAGTACTGCAGCGCGGCGCCCCAGCACTGCGGCCTGACCACGCGCAGGTCGACCTGGAGGTCGCGGTCTGTCCTGATCGAGGTCTTGGTCGGGCCGGAGACGATGACCTCGGCGCCGCCGAGTGCCCGGAACGCGTCCGTGATCCGCCCGGCGGCCGCCTCGTCGGCCGCGGTCGCGAGGATGTCGACGTCGCCGATCGTCTCCCGCATCCGGCGCAGCGAGCCGGCGTACGCAACCCGCTCGCACCGCGGCGCCAGCGCGGCGACGATCTCGGTCGCCGCGCCCATCGCGACGTTGACCAGCACCCGGCCCTGGGTCAGCACGCTGAGGCCGCGCAGGATGCGCTCCTCGCTCTTGGCGCCGAACCCGCCGAGGTCGCGCAGCCGTCCGGCCGCGACCGCCTCGCGCAGCTCCGCGACCGAACCAACGCCGAGTTCGGCGCTGAGCTGCAGCGCCCGCTTCGGCCCGAGGCCCGGCACCCGGGTGAGGTCGCGGACCCCCGGCGGGATGCGGGCCCGCAGGTCCTCCAGGGCCGCGAACGTGCCATGGCGCTGGTACTCGGCGATCTTGGCCGCGATCGACTTGCCGACGCCGGGGATCGTGGTGAGCGCGGCCTCGCTCATCACGCCGGTGTCCCGCGGGTGGCCGGCGACCGCCTTCGCGGCCTTCTCGTAGTTCCGCGCGCGGAACGGGTCGCCGCCGGTGATCGCCAGCAGTTCGGCGTACTCCCGCAGCAGCGACGCCACGGCCTCGTTAGAACTCGCCATGACAGCCATTGTCCGCCGGTCAGAGCATGAACGACGACCCCCGGGCGCCGCTGAGGGTGGTCCCCTCCCGCGTGTCGGCCAGCGCGCGGATCGCGGAGACGCCGTAGCCGAGGACCAGCGCCGCCGCCGCGGCCGCGACGAGCACGCTGGCCACCCGCGCCCACTGCGGCGCGACGATCAGGTCGTAGCCGAGCACCCAGCCGATGACGCCGATCTCGGCCCCGATCCCGAACACCGTCAGGCACGACGCGGCCAGCATCGACCACATCTGCGCCGCGACGACCTCGTCGCTGCGCGGAATGAGGAACTCGCGCGGATAGTTCTTCGCTGGCTTGCGACGCGCCTTGGCAGGCTCGCCCGCCGGCGTCTCGGCCGCTGCCTCCACGTCGGCGCCTCCCGGCACGCCGACGCTGGCCTGGCCGAGGAACGAGATCGCCGCGCCCGTCGGGACCACGAGGTCGGCCGTGACGCTACCTGACACGCTGAGCATGACCCGCTGGCCGGGGGTCACCGCGATGTCGGTGCCGCCGGGAAAGACGAGCGCCCGCTGGCTGACCCCGCCCGTGCCGGGCGTGCCCGCGGACACGGTGAGCATCGCGCCCGCGGGAGCGGTCAGGCTGGGCTGCCCGGGCACGGCGATGCTCCCGCCGGCGGGCACGCCGATCTTGACGCCGGGGTCGCCGGGGGAGGTTTCTGGCGGCAGGCAGATCGCCACCATCCCCGCGGTGGCCGGGTCCTGCCTGCTGTACCGGTAGTTCAGCACGCCGAACAGCATCGGCGCGACCACCGTGATCCCGCCCGCGAGCGCGATCAGCAGGCTGAACCGGCCGAGTTCGAGCCCGGGCAGCAGTTCGCCGACGGTGCCGGATGCGGTGAGCACGGTGCCGACCACGGCGCCCACCGCGGTGATGTTCGTCGCCCAGCTGTCGCCGAACGTCCAGGCCGACGACGCGTACAGCGGCATCCGCCAGAAGGCGACCCGGTGCATGTGCACCCGCCTGCCGTTCGGCCGCGGTACGCCGAGCAGCATGGTGATCCCGACGAGCGCCGCGGCGAGCCCGACGCCGCAGCCCACGGGAATCCACGCGTACTGGAACGCCGAGACCGCGCGGCGCACGCTGAGCGTGAGCTCGAGCGGCGGGGCGCCCAGGTCAAGCGCGGCCAGCGGCGGCGTGACCGCCAGCGTGGCCGACTCCGGTATCGACGACAGCGGCGGAGCCGGGGTGAAGCTGAGCACCACTTCGGTGACCGGGTGCGCGGCGGCCGCCTTCGCGCCGCACGCCAGGCCGCCGACGTACTGCGGCGCCGTGTCGCGCGTGTCGGTGTCCGGGGTGCCGGTCAGCAGGTCGAAGTCGGTCGTTCCGAGGCAGAGCGCGCCGGTGTCCAGGTACACCGTGGTCGTCCAGGTGTCGGCGGCCACCTGGGTGAGCTTCTCCCCTGACGGCCCGGCGAGGGGCGCGGGCACGCTCGGGGACGCCGTCCCCGCGGCCCAGGCCTGCCCGCCGGTAAGAAAAGCGAAGCAGGCAATAGAGGCCAGCAGGAGCGCCATTGCCCCCAGGTAACGCATTCGGACCCCGCCCTTGAACGCCGCATTTAACGCCGTGCGCATTGGCGGAAATCGTCGCAGCGCCCGCGCCGGGCAGTCAAGCGGAATGCCCCTTTTGCCGGGACAGCCGGGCCGGTCCGTTCGGGATAAGAAAACGGATGCGGGCAGGGAGGATGGCTCGGCGGCCGGCGGTGCGGGGGCGGTGCGCCTGAGGCTGAATCCGATGCCGAGCAGGATCAGGAGCAGGGCCATGCCGGACAGGATGTAGGCGTTGCCCCAGAGCAATTGGAAGCCGTGCCAGTGGTATTCGACGTACCACGGCTGGTCGCCGTACTTGCTGAACAGGAGGGGAGTGGTATTCGGAGGCGCCCACAGGAAGCCGAGCGAGAACTTGCCGAGGTTTCGCGCGTGCTCCCAGATCGCGTCCGGCCAGGCGGCGAACATGAAGATCATGCCGACGGCCAGCGCGCCGATCCCGCGGGCGCGCCACCGGCCGGCGGCCGAATGCGCGGTCCGCCAGGCCCGGATGGCGTAGTGCCCGGCGACCGCGACGCCCGGGGCCACCCAGACCCAGTGGTGGTCCCAGCTGATCGGCGAGATCAGCAGGCCGGTCAGCGCGGTCGCCAGGATCGCGGGCACGTGGTAGCCGGCCCGCTCGAGCAGGTAGGCCGCCAGGATGCCGAGCACGAGCGCCACCGCCGCCGCGGCGAGCCATGGCTTGGTGCCCGCGTCGATGCTCCCGCTCAGCCGGGTGATCAGGGCGCGCAGCGACTGGTTGCCCGCCCAGCCGGTGAACCCGGTCCGGTTGCCGTCGGAGAACATCAATCCCTGCAGCCACCACTTGTCCGAGTCGCCTGGCAGGAACGCCCACCCGACGAGCACGGTGGCAAGGAAAGCGGCCGTGGTCACGGCCGCCTCGCGGAACTTCCGCGTCACCAGCAGGAAGGGGACGAAGACCAGCGGCGTGAGCTTGATGCCGGCGGCGATGCCGGTCACCGCCCCCTTCCACCAGCGGCCCTCGCGGGGCTGGCACATGTCCCAGATGATCGCCGCCATCAGGATCAGGTTGATCTGGCCCAGGTAGATCGTGCGCACCACCGGCTGCAGCCAGAACGTGACCGCCGCCGCGACCAGCGTCGCGCCGAGCCGCACCCGGCGGTCGGTGTAGCCGAGGCCGCCGAACGTGAACCACAGCGCCGCCACCAGCGAGACCATGTTCACGATCACAGAGGCCACCCACAGCGGCGCCCACGGGATGTAGGAGACCAGCGCGAACGCGACAGCGGCGAACGGCGGGTAGGTGAACTTGAGCGCGAGCGAGCTGTAGCCGCCCCAGTCGTAGAGCGGCGCGGCGTCGTGCGGGTCGTAGTACGGGCGGATGTGCCTGACGATCAGCCCGCCGTCCCGGTACACGGTCAGGTCCACCGTGTCGAGCGCGCCGCCCTTCCCGCTGATCACCGCGTAGGCGACCCAGCTGATCACCACGGCGAGGAAGGCGATGGCGCCGGCCCGCACCAGCCGGCTACCCGGGGGCCTGACAGCGACCGAATTCACACCGGTAACCCTATCGGTTCAGCCGGAGGCGTTCGGCGCGTGCGGTCCGATGTCGGTCATACTTGTGCCATGTCAACGCCGACCGCCGGCAAGCCGCGGGGATGAGCATCCAACACCTGGTGACGTCCGGGCCGCTGATCCTGGCGATGCCGGTCGCCGCCGCGGCGGGCGCGGTGACGTTCCTTTCCCCGTGCTGCCTGCCGCTCGTCCCCGGCTACCTGGCGTACATCACGGGAATGTCCGGGGCGGGCGCCGGGGTTGGGGCGGCCGGCGCCGGCGCGGACGGGGCTGCCGAAGGCGCCGTCGCCGTCGCGGGCATCGGCACGGGCTCGGGGTCGGGCTCGGGCTCGGCTGGCGGTGGCGGGGTCACCACCACCCAGACCAGGACCGCCGCGGCCGGGCCGGCGGCGCCGTCCAGGGGCCGGGCGGTCGCCGGGACCGCCCTGTTCGTGCTCGGGTTCTCGCTCGTCTTCGCCTCGTACGGCATGGCGGTCGGCTGGCTCGGTCACATGCTCCGCGCCCATGAGACGGGCCTGACCCAGGTGCTCGGGGGCATCACGATCCTGCTCGGCCTGCTGTTCGCGGGCGCGTTCGACCGCTTCAGCCTCGCGGGGCGGATCGTCCGCCCGTCGTTCCGGCCGCAGGCGGGGCTGGCCGGCGCGCCGCTGCTCGGCGTGCTGTTCGGCATCGGCTGGTCGCCGTGCATCGGCCCGACGCTGACCGCCGTCCTGGCGCTGTCCGCTTCGTCGGGCACCGCGGCCCGCGGCGCGTTCCTCGCGTTCATCTACGGGCTCGGCCTCGGCATCCCGTTCCTCATCGTCGCGGTGGCGTTCCAGCGGGTGGTGAACGTGCTGGGCTTCTTCCGCCGCAACGCGCGGACGGTCAGCCGCATCGGCGGCGCCCTGCTGATCGTCGTCGGGGTCCTCGAGGTGACCGGGGCGTGGACGTCGGCGATCAACTGGGTGCGCGCGCACTGGTTCAGCGGCTACGAGCTGCCGCTCTAGCCTTCTGCTGCGGCTGTTTTTGCTGCTGGTGCTTTCCCTGCTGGGCCTGTCCCTGCGGCGGTGCCGGCGGTGCGGCGCGCTGGCTCGCCGCCTCGACGAACGCGGCCATCAGGCGCGGGTCGTCGCCCTCTTCCGGGTGCCAGTGGACGCCGACGCCGAACGGATGGCCCGCCACCTCAAGCGCCTCGACCACCTCGTCGTCCGGTGACCACCCGGCCACGACCAGCCCCTCGCCGATCCGGCTCGGCGCCTGGTGGTGCGCGGCGGGCACCTCGGCCTGCGTGCCGAGCAGGCGGCCGAGCAGGCTGTCATCGGACAGCCGCACCTGGTGCGGCAGGTAGCGCGCCCGGTCGGGGCGGTGGTCGGGCAGGTGCTGGGTCAGCGCGCCGCCGCGCGCCACGGCAAGCACGTGCAGGCCGCGGCCGATCGCTAGGAACGGCAGCCCGGCCTCGATCGCCGTGCGCATCAGCACGAGCTCGAACCGGTCCCTGCGGTGCTCGGGCAGGTCGGTCTCGTCCAGCCGCTGCTGCTGGTACAGCGCGGGGTCAAGATCCCTGCCCCCGGCGAAGACCAGCCCGTGCAGCCCGGCCACGAAGTCGCGGACCGAGTCCGGGGGCACCGGCGGCAGCACGACGGGCGCCCCTCCCGCCCGCTCGACGGCGCGCGTATAGCTGACAGGCGAGATCACGGCCTCCCGTATCCAGTCTCCCCAGTGAGCCGCTTCGAGCTCGCTCGTGATACCGATGATCGGACGGCCCATCTCGCCCTCCTCGCCAATCACGCTATGCCTATCCCGTCATGCCGGATTCTCTTGTGACACTCTGCCGTGGGTGCAACACTGAGCGCTGTGACGCAACAGTCCGACGGGTCAGGGACCCCCGCCCCGGGCACACCGCCATTCTTCCTGAACGAGGCTGTCTGCGATGCGGCGATGGGTTATTTCTATGCACATCTGTTTTCCGCAGAACCAGAGATCAGTGCCATGTTTCCGGCCGATATGCACACTCAGCGACAGCGTCTTTACGCAGCGCTACGCCAGATCGCGGCAATGCCTCCGGAAATGGTCAGCGGGACGGCGGATGACGACGACGGGCTGACCGCTTATCTCAGCGCGCTCGGCCGCGCGCACCGCAAGTTCGGGGTGCGCAAAGACCACTACCCGGCGGTCCGGTCCGCGCTGCGGGTAACGGCGGACAGGTTCACGCCCCCCGGCAAGGACGCGGGCAACCAGGACTGGGAGGCCGCGGTCGACCGCGCCGCCGAGATCATGATCGCCGCGGCCGAGGAGGACGCCGCGCACGCACCCGCCTGGTGGACCGCCGAGGTCACCGGCCACCAGCTGCGCACCCCGCAGGTCGCCGTGCTGACCGTGCAGCCGTCGGAACCGTTCCCTTACCTGGCCGGCCAGCACCTTTCCGTGCAGACGCCGCGCTGGCCGCGGCTGTGGCGCAACTACTCGATCGCCAACGCGCCCCGCCCGGACGGCTCGCTCACGCTGCACGTGCGCGCGATCGCCGGGGGGCTCGTCAGCACCACGCTGGTACACCACCTGCGCACGGGCGACATCCTGCTGCTCGGCCGGGCCGAAGGCCAGATGACCGCGGACACCGAATCGCAGCGCCCCGTGCTCTGCCTGGCCGGCGGCACGGGGCTCGCCCCGCTGAAGGCCATCGCCGAGGCCGTCACAGGCACCCGCCAGCGGCGGGACATCGTGCTCTACCACGGCGCCAGGACCGAGTCCGAGTTGTACGACCTGCCCGCGCTGCGCCAGATGGAGCTGGATTTCCCGTGGCTGCAGGTGATCCCGGCGACGTCACAGGAAAGGGCCGGGGGCACCAGGCACGGCGCGATCCCCCTGCTGGCGGCGCACGCCGACTGGAAGGACCGGGAGGTGTACGTCAGCGGCCCGGACCAGATGATCGTCGAGACGGTCGCGGCGCTGCGCGCGCTTGGCGTGCCAGCCGGGCTGCTGCACTACGACCTGCCGGACGAGCCGCTCCCGTGACCGGCCGCCCAGGGCGCCCCGGCCGCCCCGATCGAGCGTCCTAGACCTTCCGCCAGCCGGGCACCCAGGCGCCGTCCGTGACCTGGTAATCGCCGAACAGCGCCGGCGCCTCCGCGCGCATTATCTCCCCGATTTTCCCGAACACCAGGCGGATTTCCTCCTCGGCCCCTGGGTCGGTGCGCATTTCAATCGTGTGCCGAAGCGCCCGGATGTTCGCGGTCCATACCAGGCCTGTCGCCACCCCGTCGGGGGCGAAGCGGCGCATGAACGAGGTCTTGTGCTTTTTCTCGTGCATCGGCACGCCGTCGTCATCCAGCCCGAAGTGCTCGGACATCCATTGCTGGAATGCCTCCATTTCCGCGAGCAGCGCCGTGGCCCGCTTCATGAGCTCCGGGTCCTCCCTGGCCCAGGCGGGGAACCAGAAAGGCAATTCATCGAGCCGAACGAACCGCAGCGACTCTTGCGAGATGGCCGTTCCCGGACGGTGCCTGATCACCTCATGGGTGAAGACCCTGCTCACGTTGTGCAGCACGAACGTGAAGCTGACGTGCTCAAGGACGGACCCGTGGCCGCTGCGCAGGATGTTCTCCAGGTACCTGACCTGGTCGTCGCGGACGCGGCGGACGTTCGGGTTCAGGCCCGGCTCCCAGGAGCGGTAGCAGATCTTGCCGGCGAACTCGACGAGGTTCTGCGCGTCGTTGCCGAGCTGGTCGCGGTCCAGCCGCTCCAGCCAGCTTTCCCCGCCGACCTCGCGCAGGTAGGCGGCGAGCGCCTCGTAGTCGACCTGCGGCCGCGCGACCAGGAACACCTCGGGCTCAACGTTGCGCATACCCGGCACCCTACCTGCTGAGCACGGAGAATTCCCGGCAAGAGGCCGCGTGGCGCGCGTGGCGCGCGCGTCGCACGCGCCACGCGGGGATCGCCTCCGCGTGCGCCCCCTCGCGCGGGCTCCTCCCCCGCGATCCGCCTCGCCGCTGCCCCGCCCCGCCCCGCCCGATCTGACCGGTCGTCTCACTATCCGGACGCCAGGCCATCACATGGGATACAGAACGCATTCGCAAATGACCATAAAACGGACAGCAGACATGCGGTTCGTATCCTAAGTCATCCCAGAGGCGGCTCGGGGACCGGCTAGTCTCACCCCCATGGCCGAAGACGTGCCGTTGCGGTGGCTCACGGTCTTCCTCGACTTCCCCGCCGGCACGTTCGAGGCGGGCGTGGCGTTCTGGCGGAAGGTGACGGGCAGCGGGCTGTCGCCGTTCCGGGGAACGGCGGGAGAATTCGCGACCCTGCTGCCGGCCTCAGGGGACGCCTACCTGCGGGTGCAGCGGGTGCTCGCAGGCAGCGGCGGATGCCATCTTGACCTGCACGTCGACGGGTCTTCGGCGGCACTGGAGGAAATGGCTGACCGGGCCGGGGCGCTTGGCGCCAGCGTGCGGCGCCGGGAGGCGGGTGAGCTGGTCGTCGCCGACAGCCCTGGCGGGTTCACGTTCTGCCTCGTGCGGTGGGACGGCGAGAGCGCCGTGCCGCCGCCCTTGCTGACCGGCGGCGAAGCCAGCCGCGTAGACACCCTGTGCCTGGATGTGCCGCCGGCGCAGTTCCAGCGGGAGTGCTCGTTCTGGACGGCGCTGACCGGCTGGGAACCCGGGCCGGCGCCCGTGCCGGGCTTTACCGGCCTGCGCCCGCCGGCGGGGATGCCGGCCCGGTTGCTGCTCCAGCGGCTCGACAGCGCCGCGCCCGGGCAGCGGGTCCGCGCGCACGTTGATTTCGCCTGCAGCGCCCGCGAGCGGGCGGTCGGCTGGCATGCCGGCCTCGGCGCACGGGCGGTCGGCGGGTTCGCCTACTGGACGGTGCTGGCAGACCCGGCCGGGCGCGAGTACTGCCTGGTCACGCGCGAGGTGTCGGGCTAGGAGCTCAGCGGGTGCGGCGGCGGAGGGTGAGCGCGCCGCCGACCAGCGCGGCGGCGGTGAACGCGAGGACGACGGCGACGTCCGCGCTGACCGCGGCGCTCCACGCGGCGCTGGCGCTGATGCGCTGCATGGCGTCGACGGCGTAGGACAGCGGCAGCACGTCCGACAGCCAGCGCAGCGCGGGGGTCATCGCGCTCCTGGCCACGACGAGACCGCACAGCAGCGCCTGCGGCAGCACGAACGCCGGCATGAACTGCACCGCCTGGAATTCCGAGCGGGCGAAGGCGCTGGCGAACAGGCCAAGCGACATGCCGAGGACCGCGTCGAGGACGGCGATGACCGCCATCGGCACGGCGGAGCCGGGCGTGCTCACCCCGAGCCAGGTCAGCGAGATGACCAGCACCACGGCCACCTGGACGCACGCGACCAGGCCGAACGCGATCGCATAGCCGGCCAGCAGGTCGAGCTTGCCGAGCGGCATGGCCATCAGGCGTTCCAGCGTGCCGCGGGCGCGCTCGCGCTGCGTGGTGATGGCCGCGACGATGAACATGATGACGAACGGGAACACGCCGATGTAGACGGGCGCGAAGCGGTCGAGCGCCACCG
>JASHPP010000116.1 GCA_030038035.1 Trebonia sp. | reverse complement strand
GACCGGTAAAGGGCATTGGCGGGCCGCGCTCGCACCCGTAAGGTAAGTACTGCTGTGAGCGAGTACGAGGTCATTGAGCGGATAGACGCCTTCTGCGACGCCATGCCAAGGCAGCGGACCCGTGCCGAAGTCATCGGCCCGCTCGTGCTGTTCGTCCCGGTAGGGCCGGGCTGGCCGTACTACGCACGGCCGCGGGTGGATGAGCGGCTGCCGGTGACAGCCGGCGACGTCCGTTCGGTCCGGGCCCGCCAGCGGGAACTGCTGATCCCTGAGTCGTTCGAGTGGATCGAACAGACCGCGCCGGGCATGGCGGACGCGGCGGCCGCGGCCGGCCTGCAGGTGCACGCGCACCCGCTGCTCGTGCTCACCGAGCTCGGGCCGCCGCCGGCGGTGCCGTCGACGATCTCGATCCGGGTGATCACGCCGGGCGACCCGCAACTCGACCTCGTGTGGGCGGTGCCAGGGGTCGCGTTCGGGCATCCGGGGACGGATATCGGCGAGGCCGGGGTGGTCGAGCGCGACAAGATCGCCGCCGACCACGACGGCGGGACCATCGAGATGCTGCGAGAGCGGCTGCGGTCGGGCCAGTCGGTTCTCGCCGCCGCGTCCGGTCCGAACGGTCCGCTCGCGGCCGGCAGCTACCAGCTCGTGGACGAAGTCGCGGAGATCACCGGGGTCGGCGTGCTGCCCGCCAGCCGCCGCCGCGGCCTGGGCGCGGCGGTCACCCACGCGCTGGCCGCGGACGCCCTGGCCCGTGGCGCGCGCACCGTGTTCCTGTCGGCGACCGACGCGACGGTGGCGCGCGTCTACGCCCGGCTCGGGTTCCGCGAGATCGGCACGGCCATGATTGGCGAACCGCCCGGCGCCTGAGGTGCTTGTCCGGGATACTTGAGCCGCCCGGCGGACTTCCCTGCCGGCCATTCCCGCGAATGGCAGGTGCTCCCATGATGAGACGCTTTCTGCGGCTCACGGTCCCTGTGCTGGTCGCGGCGGTCGCCGCCGTGGCCATGACGCCCGCCGCTGCCACCGCGGCCGGCGCCCCTGGCTGGCGGATCGTCCAGGTGCTGCCCAACATGACGGTGGACGGCGTCACGGCCCTCGGGGCGGCGGACGCCTGGCTGAGCGGCGATTCGTGTGGCAACGCGCAGTGCAGCACGGACACCCTGATCGTGCGGCACTGGGACGGCAAAGCCTGGCGCGCGGTGACGCCGCCAAAGGCGTTCATCGACAGCCCGATCGGTCAGGGCGCCGGGCCGGTAGTGGCGACCTCCGCGTCGAACGCGTGGGTCTTCGCATACCGCGGAAAAGACGAGGTCGACTACACGGACGCCCTGCACTGGACGGGCAAGGGGTGGGCGGCCCCGGTCGAGCTCGACATGAACATCGCGTCGGCCGTCGCGCCGTCGGCCTCCGACGTCTGGGCCTTCGGCGCGCCAGAATCCTCCACGGCGTTCGCCTACGTCGCGCATTACAACGGCAAGACCTGGACACAGGCGCCGTTCCCGATCATGGTGACCTTCGCGAGCGCGCTGTCCCCGAGCGACATCTGGGTGGCCGGCGCCGCCAATAGCCAGCTTGGGCCCTCTTCTTTTGCCATCGAGCACTGGAACGGGCACGTGTGGCAGAAGACGCCCCTGCCCGACCTTGGCATCGCGGCGGGCACTCCTGCTGCCATCGCGGGCATCACGGCCGTTGCCGCACGCGACGCCTGGGCGGAGGTTGCCGTGCTCTATCCACCATGCTCCGCCCGGCCGGATGGTGCCGCGGCGAAGCCATCATGCACCGCCCCGGCTGATGACGGCGTGGCGAACTCCGCCAGCGACAGCTCCGTGAACACGTACCTGCTGCACTGGAACGGCACGGCGTGGACGCGGGTCGCGTTCCGCTACCCCGGGATGGCGGTCACGCCCGCGGCCTCGGACGGCCACGGCGGAATCTGGCTGACCGTCGACGTCATCTCCGGCTCGAGCAGCACGCTCTGGTTCTGCCACTTCAGCGACGGGCGGTGGACCAGGACGGCCGTGCCGAAGGAGCGCGGCAAGCAGCCTAGCGTGGTGTACCTGAGCTGGATTCCCGGCACCCGGTCGCTGTGGGCGGCGGGCACGGACACGGCCGGCAATGGATCGTCCATCCTCAAGTACGGCCCGTAGTTCGGGCGTGGCAGGCTGGCTGAGGCCCGGACGGCTGTCAGGCGGCGGTCTCAGATAGTGGGACGGCATCGCAGACTTAGGACCCGGGGCGCAGGTGTAATGTCCGTTTTATGCGGATTTTCGGCTGCCGTTCGGGTCCTATCTTGGCCGGCGACCGCGGACCGCGCCCGGTATGGGTGGTTTGCCCGGTCCCGCGGTTAGCCGTAGAAGAGGCGGTCCATGACCGCGCGGGCGTGGCGGGCGGTGCGGCGGTAGTCCTGTTCGAGGGCCTGCGCCGGGGTGTCGCCCCAGGCGGCTGGGGCGCCGGGGGCGCCAGGGGCGCCGGAGGTGCCGGAGGTGCCGGAGAACCCAGGGGGGCCGGGGGACCCAGGGGCGCCGGGGCCGCCGCCCGGCCCGGGGCCCCCGTTGCCGGCGGGAGCCGCGAAGCCCTTGTAGCCGAGCAGGCGGGCGACCGCGGTGAGCTCGTCGTGCCGGGTGGGCAGCGAGTCGCCTGGGCGGCCGCGGACCAGCATGATCGCGTTCCTGATCCGGCTGGCGAGCTCCCAGGACGCGCCGAGGGCGGCCGCGTCGGCCGCGGTGACCAGGCCAGCGTCCGCCGCCGCGCGCAGCGCCTGCAGCGTCCGCGTGGTGCGCAGCTCGGGGACGGCGAAGGCGTGCCGGAGCTGCAGCAGCTGCACCGTCCACTCCACGTCGGACAGCCCGCCGGGGCCGAGCTTGAGGTGCAGCGCGCGGTCGGCGCCGCGCGGGATCCGTTCGGCCTCGACCCGCGCCTTGATCCGCCTGATCTCCCTGACGGCCTGGTCGGCGATCCCGCCGGCCGGGTACCGGCAGGAGTCGGCGACCGCGATGAACGCCGCGCCGAGCCCAGCGTCGCCGACGGCGAACTCCGCGCGCAGCAGCGCCTGGAACTCCCACGGCGCGGCACGCCGCTCGTAGTAGGCGCGGCAGGCCGCCAGGCTGCGCACCAGCGGCCCCTGCCGCCCCTCCGGCCGCAGGTCCGCGTCGACGAGCAGCGGCGGGTCAGGGGCCGGGATCTGCAGCAGCCGGCGCAGCTCCGCCCCGACCGCCTGCGCCGCGTCGTGGGCCGCCCGGTCGCCTTCGCCATCGCCGGCCGACAGGGCGAGGCCGGGCAGCGGGTCGTGCACGAAGATCACGTCGGCGTCGCTGCCGTAGCCGCTCTCGTGCCCGCCGTAGCGGCCCATCGCGATCACCGCGAACCGGGTCGGCAGCGGCCTGCGCAGCTCGATCTCGATCTTGGCGATCGCGGCGGCGAGCACCGCGTCCAGCGTCGCCGTCGTGATCGCGGTCAGCGCCTCCCCCACCCCGGACAGGCTGTTCTTTCCTGTCGGCCCAAACCAGGCGGGGAGCCCGAGCACGTCCGCCGCCGCCACCCGCAGCAGCTCGCGGCGGCGCACGGACCGCACCGCGACCGCCGCCGCCTCGGCATCGGCTTCGTGCCGCTTGGCCGCCGCCATCATCTCCGAACGAAGCGGGCCGGCTCCCCTGGGCACAAGCTCCGCGTCGTCGGCGAAGATGGCCACGGCTTCTGGTGCCCGCAGCAGCAACCCGCTCGCGTACCGGCTCGACGCCAGCACGCAGGCGATCCGCTCCGCCGCCTTGGTCTCGTCACGCAGCAGCCGCAGGAACCAGGGCGTCTCCCCCAGCGCCTCACTGACCTGCCGGAACGCGAGCAGGCCCTGATCCGGCTCGGCGGCGTCGGCGAACCAGCCGAGCAGCACGGGCAGCAGCGTCCGCTGGATCGCCGCGCGGCGGCGCAGCCCCGAGGTCAGCGCCTCGATGTGCCGCAGCGCGCCCGCCGGGTCGCGGTAGCCGAGCGCCTCGAGCCTGGCCCTGGCCGCCTCCGGGGTGAGCCGGGCCGCGTCGGACGGCAGCCTGGCGACCGCGTCGAGCAGCGGGCGGTAGAACAGCTTCTCGTGCAAGCGGCGCACCTGGAGGGCGTGCCTGCGCCAGGCGTCGATGAATGCCTCTTCGGGAGAAAGCACGGGACCGTTCGGGATATCGGAAAGGGACATCGCCCGGCCCAGCCTGCGAAGTACGGCGGGGTCCTCGGGGAGGGTGTGGGTTCGCCGCAGCTGGTAGAGCTGGAGCAGATGCTCGGCCTGCCGCAGGAACCGGTACGCGGTGGCCAGGTCCTCGGCGTCCGCGCGGCCGACGTAGCCGCCCGCGGCCAGGGCCTTGAGCGCGGGGAGCGTGGCGGGGACGCGCAGCCGCTCGTCGGTCCTGCCGTGCACGAGCTGCAGCAGCTGCACGGCGAACTCGATGTCGCGCAGCCCGCCTGGGCCGAGTTTGAGCTCGCGGCCCGCCATGTTCTTCGGCAGCGTGGACACGACCCGCTGGCGCATCGCCTGCACGTCCTCGACGAAGTTGTCCCGCTGCGACGCCTCCCAGACCAGCGGGGCGACGACGCCCGCGTACTTCTCGCCGAGCGCCATGTCGCCGGCGACCGGGCGGGCCTTGAGCAGCGCCTGGAACTCCCAGGTCTTCGCCCAGCGGTCGTAGTACGCCTGGTGGCTGGCCAGCGTGCGGACCAGCGGGCCGTCGCGGCCTTCTGGGCGCAGGTTCGGGTCGACGGGGAAGATGCTGCCTTCGGGGGTGGAGCGCTCGCAGGCCCGGATCAGGCCGCCGGCCAGCCGGTTCGCCGTCCTGAGGGCGGCCTCGTCGCCGCCCGCCCCGGCCGGCTCGGCGACGAAGATCACATCGACGTCGCTGGCGTAGTTGAGCTCGCGGCCGCCGCACTTGCCCATGGCGATCACCGCGAGCCGGCAGGGCGCCGCGTCCGCGGGCAGCTCGGCCCTGCTGATGGCCAGGGCCGACTCAAGGACCGCGGCGGCGATGTCGGCGAGTTCCTCCCCTGCCTCGTCCACGGACGCGACCCGGGTCAGGTCGCGGGCGGCCAGATGCAGGACGCGGCGGCGGTAGGCGGCGGCGAGGTGCTGCGCGGGATCGGTCTTCCCGTCCGCGCGGGTCGCGGCCGGTTCGTCCGCGTCCGGGTCAGCGCCGACGGCGCGCAGCAGTTCGGCGCGGATTTCGGCCGGGCCGGGACGGTGGCGCGCGCCGGGGCCGCGCAGCACCATGCAGTCGTCCGGGTGCCTGACGAGGTGGTCGGCGAGCGCCTTGCTGACCCCGAGGACGGCGGTCAGCCGCGTGCGGAATGCGGAGTCGTCGCGCAGCGCCTTCAGGAGCGCGCCGGCGGCGGGCGAGCCAGGGGCGGTGGGCGCGGTGCGCGGCGGGGGCCGCCCGGCGGCGCGGGTGGCGATGCGCTCGGCGATCCGGGTCAGCCCGTCGAGCGCGAGGTCGGGGTCGGCCGCGGCGGCGATCGCCGCGAGCAGCGGATCGTCGTCGGTCACGCCCAGGTCGGCGAGCTGCCGCTGCGCCCTCGCGACGTCGGCGAACCCCATCCGGGCCAGCCAGCCGGTCAGTGAGGTGCGCGGTCCGCTCACGCTGTGAGCGTATAACGGCAAGGCGACCTGCCGGGAACACGCGTGCGCGAGGCGCGGCCGGCCGAGCGCTCCCGCGGTACCTGAGCGCCCCATTAGTCCCACTAGTATGACTTTGGACACTTTGTGCATGTACAAATCGGGCATTCCGGGCGCTAAATGGTCACAGAGTGTGCAAAGTCGCCCGCCAGGGGCCATTGTGACTAGCGGATGCCCGTACCGGAGCCCGGCGGCGGGCCGGGCAGCACCCACGATGCCGGACGTCGCGGCGATTCCGCGGCTGACCGCTTGGTGGCAGAATGCGCCACGTGTCCACACGTTGGCGCGCGACGGCGGCGCTCGCGGCTGCCGCGTGCGCTGCTGCCCTGCTGGCCGCCGGCTGCGGGTCGCTCAGGCAGATCGGCGCCGGCTCGCACTCGCCGCCCGCGACGACGTTCACGATCACGGCGCGCGTGACCGCCGTGGTTGTCAACGGCGGCGCGTCGAGCGTCACCGTCACCGGCGGCGATCGCGGCACGGTCCTCGTATCGCAGCGGTTGTCCTACACCAAGACGCCGCCCGCCACGTCCCGGCGGCTCGTCGGCACGACGCTGACGCTCTCCTACTCGTGTCCAGCGCAGCTGGTGTGCGGGGTGGCCTACGACGTTCAGGTGCCGGCCGCGGTAGCGGTGACCGTGGACACGCGGGCAGGCGCGGTCACGCTGACCGCACTGGCCGGCCCCGTCAGCGCGCAGACCTACGCCGGGCTGATCACCGCGGTTAACCTCAGCTCGCGAACCGCCGGGCTGAGGTCCGACGTCGGCGGCATCGACGCCACGTTCTCGGCCGCGCCGATGTCGGTCAGCGCGGCGACGAACATCGGCCCCATCGCCTTGACCCTGCCGGACTCGGCGTCCTACAAGGTCAGCGCGCACACCTACGTCGGCTCGAGCACGGTCACCGTGGCCAAGAGCGCGGCGTCGTCTCACGTGATCACCGTCAGCTCCGACCTGGGCAGCATCACGATCAGCCCGGCCTGATGCGATCAGAGCGCCGCGAGTATCTCCGCCGCCATGACGTCCGGGTATTCAAGCGGCGCGAAGTGCCCGGCGCCGTCGACGAAGCGCAGCCGGACGTCGCTGAAGAACTCGCCAAGCCGGTCCGACCAGTCCCGGGGGAACAGGGGATCGTGCTCGGGCCACAGCACGGTGGTCGGCGCGGCGAGCCGGTCGCCCGGAGCGGGCGCCGTCTCTGACAAGGCGGCGGCCGCTGTGCCCCCGCCGGCGCGGTACCAGCTGATCGACGCGGTGAACGCCCCGGCCGGACCGTAGACGGAAACCAGGTGGTCGAGGTCCGCCTCCGCGAGTTCGAACCCGGGACCTGACCAGTGCGCCCAGAAGTGGCGCAGGTACGCCCGGACCGCTTCTGGCTTGCCGTCGATGAGCTCCCCGGCCAGGGGCAGGCGGTGGAACGACTGGTACCAGAACTCCCGCAGCGGCCCCGCGGCGAAAACCCGCGTGCCCACGCCTGGCACGGGCGGGGTGATCACCAGCGCCTTGACCAGCTCCGGCCGCTTGCGCGCCAGGGCCTGCGCGATCCGGCTGCCGATGTCGTAGCCCGCCACGACGGGCCGGCGCAGGCCGAGTTCGCCGATCAGCGCGGCGACGCTGCGCGCCTGCGCCACCGCGTCGTACTGGCTCCTTGGGTCGGCGGCGTGCTTGTCCGACTCGCCGAAACCGCGCAGGTCGGGCACCAGCACCTGGCAGCCGCCGAGCCGGGGGACGAGTTCCCTGTAGTCGGTGCGGTCGCCTGGCCAGCCGTGCAGCAGCACCACGGCAGGACCGGAGCCGACACGGTCATAGGCCAGTTCGAATCCGTCGATTGCCACGAGGCGCCACGCGTCCGTTCGGGATGATGATTGTGACCTTTAAAGCATGGGGAGGTAGCGGTCCAGTTCATAGCGGCTGACCTGGCGGCGGTATTCGGACCATTCGTCGCGCTTGTTGCGCAGGAAGAAGTCGAAGACGTGCTCGCCGAGGGTCTCCGCGACCAGCTCGCTGTTCTCCATGACCTTGATCGCCTCGTTCAGGTCGGCCGGGAGCGGCTTGATGCCCAGGGCGCGGCGCTCGGCGGAGGTCAGGGCCCAGACGTCGTCTTCGGCGCCAGGGGGGAGTTCGTAGTCCTGCTCGATGC